>CAYUBZ010000211.1:0-4578 GCA_964443205.1 uncultured Hyphomicrobium sp.
GTTGAACGCAGGAAGCGTCATGGGTCGTCCTTTTCCGGTTGGTCCTCCGCGAACCTTGAGAAGACCTCTCCCTTAGGTCAAGGGAGTGGCCCACCGGAGCGCTGAACGGGGCTTTTCATCCGTCAAGCGCGAGGTCCGCGTGTGAGATGGGGGGCTTATAGGCGGGTTGGCCCCGGTTGACAAGCCGGCGGCGGGCAGCCTTGGTCGCGGGGCAATCCCCTGCGAGAAAGCGGTATGAACCCTAAGGAAATCCCCGTCCGCGCCCTGCAACTGGGCGAGCGCATCGAAGTGAAGGGGCTGGAGCGCGAGGATGCGTTCTCCAGCGTTCCCCTCGCCTTCCGCACCAGCAATGATGGCATGGCCGTGCTGTTCAAGTCCGGGGCGGCCGTCTTCATCAACATGACGCCCGTCGAGGAGGAGGACCTGATCCGCAGCCTCTCCGCGCGCGTTGTCGCGCCCTTGGCCGAGCGGGAGACGGAAACGGTGCGGCTCGTCGTCAAGCCAGACGAGGACGAGCTGCTCGCCGCGTCGGGCGCGCTGCAGATCAAGTCTGCCGACCGCAACCGGCTTCTGCTCGTTGCCGAGGCCTTGGCGATGAGCGTGGCGCTCGCCTACGACGAGAGGCGCATCGCGGTGGCTTTCGACCGCATCGACGCCGTCGCGCAGACGCTAAAGCAACAGCAGCTGCCGCCGGGATCGCGGTCCACGCTGCTCGAGCAGATCGGCGAGGCGCTGCTCATCCAGCAGCGGCTCGCCGCCCGCGTCGACCTCGACGAGAAGCCGGACGTGCTGTGGGACCACCCGGAGCTGGAGCGCTTCTGGGCGCGCCTCGTCGACGAGTACGACCTGCCCCAGCGCGGGCGCGCCATTGCGCGCAAGCTCGACGTGATCCGCGGGACGGCCGACACCATCACCGACCTGATGGCGACCAGGACCAGTCACCGGCTCGAGTGGTACATCATCGCGCTGATCGCCTTCGAGATCGCGCTCGGCCTGTACAATACGTTTCTCAAGTGAGCGCGGTCCTGGAAGGGCCCGCTAGTGCTTGAGCGCGGCGCGCGAGGGTCCGGGCACATCCGTCGCGCTGACGCTGGATTGCGACGGCAGACAGCCGTCGAAACGCGCAGCGATGTCCTCGGAGACGATGGCGATCGCCGCGTACCCGCCCTTGGTCCACTCCTGCAGATCTGCAACACGCGTCTCGGGCAATCCCACGCATCCCGTCGTTCCGACGCCCTCGCCGCTCCAGATGTGCACGAAAATGCACGAGCCGGACTTTTTGGCGCGATCGGGCGGATAGTCGATGACGAGGCCACGCCGGTACGTGGGGATCGCCGCCATATCCGCGCCGCTGACCTTCTTGCCGGCCGTGCTGTGCGGCACGATGCGCCCGTAGAGCGGCGAGCGCGTATCCTCGACGCAGAAATTCGCGCCGGGCGTCAGATGAAGGTAGTTGGGGCGTCGGCTCTTCTCGACCCCGAAGGTGGCACCGAGGTTGTAGATGCCGGCCGGCGTGCGCTCGTCGCCCTCCTGCTTGATCGGCTCGCCGCCCTGCGCGTACGACATGAACGGAAGCCCCCAGGCGAGACCGCGCACGCCGACGACGGCCGGCATCGGCGCGCCGCGCTGCCGCCAATTCTCGTTGGGCGAGGCGCGATCGAACGTGCGCAGCGCCGCCTTCTCGGTGTCCATGTTTGGAGCCGTGACGACCACGAGGCGGGTGGCGCGATCAAGAACGGGGACACAGGACCCTGCGTTCGCGGCAGGCGCCACGAGCAACGCGGCGAGCGTTGCAATCAACGTCATGGGGACCGGGGCGATGGAGAGAGGAGAGATCTGTCGCATTTTACGCAATCCACACGCAATTTCGCATGCGCAAGCCTACGTCAGATCTCTAAAACTTCTACTACCCCCGGCGTGGCGGAGAGGATGCCGGCGCGCTTAGGCGAGACGTCGTAGCGGCCGGGGATGACGAGCTCGACCTCGCGGCCGCGGTCCTCCAGCGCCAACACGAGGCGGATCTCGCCCTTGCCCCCGTGCTTCAGGTGAGATTTCAGCGCGGCAACGTGCTTGGCACTCGCCTGGCGACAATCGAGCACGACCTTCAGGCCGCGCTGCACGTGTGCTGCCGCCTTGTCGAGCGCTTCCAACCCTTCGACGCGCATCTTGACCGTGTCGCCGTCGCGCTCGGCGGAGACGGCGAGCAGGACCGCGGTGCCGGGCTCCAACAGCTCGCGGCATTGGGAGAGCGTGTCGGAGAAGACGACGGCTTCGAACTGCCCGGTGGTGTCGGAGAACATGGCGAAGGCGAACTTGTTGCCGCGCTGCGATTTCCTCTCGCGCGCCGAGATGACGATGCCGGCGAGGCGGCCTTCGCAAGAGCCGCGCTCGGTCAGCGCCTCGAACTCGGCGTAGCGCTTGACGCCGAGCTTGCCCAGCACGCGCTCATAACTGTCGAGCGGGTGACCGGAGAGATAGAAGCCGACCGCATCGAACTCGTGAGCGAGGCGCTCCATCGGCGTCCAGGCTTGAGCGGGGCGCAGGTCGAGCTGGGGCGCGGCCTCGCCGAGGCCAAAGAGGTCGTCCGTGCCCGACGCCGTATTCGCCTCTCGGCGCTGCGCCAGCGCCAGGATGCCCTCGACGTTGGTGTAGGCGAGCGCCCGGTTGGCTTCCAGCGCGTCGAAGGCGCCGGCGGCCGCCAAGGTCTCGATCCCGCGCTTGTTGAGCGCCTTGGGGTTCATGCGCGCGGCAAAGTCGGCAAGGCTTGCATAGGTCCCGTGCGCGTCGCGCTCGGCGACAATGGTGGCGACGGCGGAGGCGCCGATGTTCTTCAAGGCCGCCAGCGAGTAGCGGATGGCGCCGAGCTTCTCCGGCTCTCGGGAGGGCTCGGCGAGAAAATCGACGTCTGACGCGTTGACGCACGGCGGCTTCACCTCGATGCCGCTCTTCTTCGCCTCGGCGGCAAACAGCGCCAGCTTGTCGGTGTTGCCCATGTCGAGCGTCATGGAGGCGGCGAGAAACTCCTCGCGGTAGTTCGCCTTCATGTAGGCGGTCTGGTAGCTGACGAGCGCGTAGGCCGCGGCGTGGCTCTTGTTGAAGCCGTAGCCGGCGAACTTGTTGACCAGCTCGAAGATGTACTTGGCGTCCGTCTCGCTGACGCCGCGCTCGAGCGCGCCCTTGACGAAGCGCGCCTCGTGGCGGCGCATCTCGGCCCGGTCCTTCTTGCCCATGGCGCGGCGCAGCATGTCGGCCTGCCCGAGCGTATAGCCGCCCATGACCTGGGCGATCTGGATCACCTGCTCCTGGTAGATGATGACGCCGTAGGTCTCTTTGAGGATCGGCTCCAGCAGCGGATGCAGGTGGTCGACCTTCTCCTCGCCGTGCTTGCGGAAGATGTAGGAGGGGATGTTGTCCATGGGGCCGGGGCGGTAGAGCGCCACCATGGCGATGATGTCCTCGAAGCGGTCGGGCCGCAAGCGCTTCAGGCTCTCGCGCATGCCCGTGCTTTCCAGCTGGAACACGCCGACCGTGTCCGCTCTGGCAAGAAGCTCGAACGTTCGGCGGTCGTCGAGCGCCACCGTGGCGAGATCGACGCCGATGCCGCGCCCGCGCTGCACCAGATCGACGGCCTTCTTGAGCACGGTCAGCGTCTTGAGGCCGAGGAAGTCGAACTTCACGAGACCCGCCGCCTCGACCATCTTCCAGTTGTACTGGGTGACGGGCGTGTTGGACTTGGGGTCGCGCGTCAGCGGCACCAGCTCCTCCAGCGGCCGGTCGGCGATCACCATGCCGGCGGCGTGCGTCGAGGCGTGCCGGTAGAGCCCTTCGAGCTTCTGGGCGATCTCGAGCAGGCGCGCCACCATCGGCTCGGAGGTGCGCGCCTCCTGCAGCCTCGGCTCGCCGGCGATGGCCTCGGCCAGCGTCACCGGGTTGGCGGGATTGTTGGGCACGAGCTTGCACAGCCGGTCGACCTGCCCGTAGGGCATCTGCAGCACGCGGCCGACGTCGCGCAACACGGCGCGCGCCTGCAGCTTGCCGTGGGTGATGATCTGCGCCACGCGGTCCGCCCCGTACTTCTCCTGCACGTAGCGGATCACCTCGTCGCGGCGGTCCTGGCAGAAGTCGATGTCGAAGTCGGGCATCGACACGCGCTCGGGGTTGAGGAAGCGCTCAAACAGCAGCCCGAAGCGCAACGGATCGAGGTCGGTGATGGTGAGCGACCAGGCGACGACCGAGCCCGCGCCCGAGCCGCGTCCCGGCCCCACCGGGATGCCGTGCGACTTCGCCCACTTGATGAAGTCGGCGACGATGAGAAAGTAGCCGGGAAACTTCATGCGCGCGATGATGTCGAGCTCGTAGGCGAGCCGCTTCTCGTAGTCGGCCGCCGTGAATCCGGGCGCCGGGGGGCCCGCCGCAAGACGCTCCTTCAGTCCCTCCTCGGCCTGGCGGCGCAGCTCGGCCGCCTCCAGCCGCGACTGCTCGGTCTCGCTGACGACGTCGTCGCCGGCAACGAAGCGCGGCAGGATCGGCTTGCGGCCCTTGGGGCGGAAGGCGCAGCGCTTGGCGATCTCGATGGTG
>CAYUBZ010000212.1:0-2089 GCA_964443205.1 uncultured Hyphomicrobium sp.
GAGATGACGCGGCGTCTGGGGATCACCGGCATCCGCAAGTCCTGCTCCATGGCGCTCGGCGACTACGGTATCCCGCCGATCCAGCACGCTGGCGGCCTCGGGACCTTCGCCAACGGCGGCAAGCTGGCCAAGCCCTACGCCATCCTCGACCTCGTCAACTCCAAGGGCGACCTCGTCTACTCCAGAGACCGCGACGAGCCCGAGGCGCCGCAGGTGGTCAGCCGCAAGGTCGCCGAGCAGATGAACTGGATGCTGAACAAGGTCGTCACCGATGGCACCGGCCGGATCGCGCAGCTCGATTTCACCAACGTGGCCGGCAAGACGGGGACCTCGACCGGGCCCAAGGACGTGTGGTTCGTCGGCTTCACCGGCAAGTACGTGGGCGTGGTCTGGCTCGGCAACGACGACAATAGCGATATGGCGTCGGGAACGACCGGGGGCCACTATGCAGGCCCCGTGTGGCATTCCTTCATGTCGGTCGTGCACACCGACATGAATATTCCTACCATCCCGGGATTGCAGCCCCATCCCGTGCAGGTCGCCGAGCAGCAGCGCCTCGCCGCCCTCAAAGCCGAAGGCGCCTTGGCGGGAAACCCCGGGGACGCGCAGCGGGCCTCCTCGAGCCTGATGCCCGAGCAGACGCGCGAAGCCCTGAAACGCTTGACGCAGGCCTTGCGCAAAGCCGCGGGCCTCGCCGAGCCAGCAACCTCCCCTGCAGGCGACGGGCCGGCGGGCGCGCCGGGCCCCGCGCCCGCCCTGCCCCCCGACCGGCGCGCCCAAGGCGAAGCGCCGCGCATCGCACTACCGCGAACTGGCACAGTGGGCGCGGGGCAGCCGATGCTCGATGAGACATCGCGCCGTGCTCTCCCATAGTGCTCTGACCCCAATCCACGTCGTTCTGCACAAAGTGCAGAAACGAATTTCGATTCTGCTGGCGCTGCTGGGCGACTGGTCGGCCTTCATCGGCGTGGTGCTGATCTTGGGGCTCGGCACCAGCTGGTACATGATCGATGTGGGCACGCCCCTGACCACCGAGCGGCAGGGCCCGTGGACGGGCTGGACATCGGCCGGCCGCGCCGACGCCGATCCCTACACGCGCGCGCATTTTGCGCGGCTGGGAACACTGCAACTTTCCGCCGAGATGACGCTTACCTTCGTCGCCTTCACGGATAACGAGGGGCGGCGCCTGCACTCGTCGTGCGACTACAACGTCGAGGGACGCGAGCCGGGCGCCAGCTGGTGGAGCCTCACCGTTTTCGACGACCGCGGCGAGCTGATCGCCAATCCCGCGCAACGTTACGCCTTTACCAGCCAGTCGATCGCCATGCGGCCGGACGGCACGTTTCTCGTCGCGCTGGCGCGCGATGCAAGACCGGGCAACTGGCTGCCAACAGGCGGCGCGGGACGGCTGGCACTCGTGTTCACGACGCTGGATCCCACCACGCCGCTCCTGGCAAATCCCGACGACGATCAAAAACCGCTCCCCGCCATTCATCGGGTCCAATGCCGATGAATATCCGCGACAAGCTTAAGCACGCGAACTGGCAGCTCATTGTCGCTGCCCCGATTGCCGCCGGCATCCTGCACATCTGCGCAACGCTGGCCGCACCTTATCTCACCGCCGCGTCCGCCTACAGCCGCTTGGCGCCGGCTTTGCCCCTCAATAAGATCCAGGTGCTGCACCCCATCACCCCCGGCGCCGAGCCGCTGCCGTTTCTTTCGCCACACGCGCGCTATGCCATGTGCCGCTTCGACACCGCGAACGGCCCCGTGAGCGTTACGGCGACTTTGCCGCCGGATCCCGGCTGGATGCTCGCAGTGATTTCGCCGCAAGGCGACAATGTCTACGCTGCGGCGTCGACGCCGGGGCGGTCAACACCGATCGCGCTCGTGCTCGTGCCGTCCGAGGACCACTTCCTGGGCGTCACACCCGAAGCGCGCGGCATTGCCCGCGATGTGCAGCCTCCCGTCCCAATCGCGGCAACGCGCGGCATCGTCGTCGTGCGGGGACCCGACAAGGGGCTCGCCTATAAAAAAGAGGTCGAGGCCAATCTGGGCAAGGCGCGCTGCTCCGGCCGATCCTTCTAAG
>CAYUBZ010000212.1:2189-3355 GCA_964443205.1 uncultured Hyphomicrobium sp.
CTACTCGGCCAGCTCGAGCACGTCGCGCTGCTGGGCACGGGCCCGCTTCCTCGTCGCTGGCGCCGAGCGCCGCTCACCATCGCCCGGCTCATCCCAGTGCTCATAGCGAACGCCAGGAAAGACGATCACCTCCGCAGATGGGCCATCGCCATCACAAGCGGAGGAGCTGGTCTCCTCGCGTCTCAGTTCCGTGGAACGGAATGTCAGTATCTTCGCCATGCGCTCCCCCTGACATGGCACCCTTCGCTTACGCCGGAGCTCCAGTGGGACTTTGGCTCCAGGCTCGAATCGCAGCTTACATTTTGACGTCCGCAATCGTTAACGAAAACTTAAAGGGACGCGGACGCCGCTCGCCACGTGAGGCACGCATCACACAGTCGGGGCGTCGAGCTGGTCATCGAGAAAGTGGCGCCCCTCGCGATCCTCGACCTCGATGAGCCACAGGTCGGAATCGAAGCTGGCCTCGCGCGCGAGAAAGGCATCGGCCTCGCCTTCGGCGACACCTTGAGTCGAGAGGAGCGCGACCCAGCGCCGATCACTCTCGGCGCCCGACAGCCCCGCCGGCGCCGGGCCGAACAACGTGCACGTCCCGTCGAGGCGATTGACCTTGATGAAGATCGCGCCCGCGTCGTCGTCGCCGTGGCGCACCACGACGGCGGACGCGCCCTCGATGACGCACCGGCGAAGATAGCCCTTGACCCAGAATTCTGCTCGCAGCCGCATCACGCCGGCACTCTAAGCCGGGGCGTGCGCCGCGCAAGGGCGCTTCAACGCCCCGAGGCGATCTTTCCCTCGCCGGCAAGCCGCGCCAGCCGTGCCACAAGCGGCCCCGATATGCGGCCCGACTCGGGCAGCGCCTGATCGACCTCGAACTCGCGAATTGCACGCGCCGTCTCAGACGTGAGCTGGCCGTTGATGGGCCCGGGTTTGTAGCCGAGCTTGGCGAGCGATGCCTGCACGGACTGGATCACACTCTGCGCCTGCGCACTCTGGCCACGCGATCCGACTCGTTTCGAGGCTCCGTCGCCGCCGCCCAGCAGGATGCGCTTCAGGAGCTCCTGGCTCGGCCGGCCGGTCAGCGCCAGCCCGTGATCGTATTCGAACCCCATGATCGCGGCACGAGTCATCAGGCCCGGCACGCCGTCGGCCACACCCGTCTCGTAGCC
>CAYUBZ010000212.1:3455-4564 GCA_964443205.1 uncultured Hyphomicrobium sp.
AACGCAACGAGTTGCAACTTCACTCGGCCAGGCAGCATGGCTCCCCCTTTTACGCGGTGCTTACAACCACCGCCGACTATGCAAGCGAGCCTGTAAACGAACTCTTAACTCTGGTTGACGCTGTGTTGACGCGCGCATGCGCTCACGCCCCGGAGGCGGCCGCGTGAGATCGATAAAATTTGCAACGAATTGAGCGATAGTTTTGCGCTTGGATAAGGCGGTTTGTTGAGATCGGCCTGCTATGAGTGACTTGATGAAAATCGGACCGGGTTGGAGCACGTCCCCATGTCCATCGTAAGAATTGGCATTATAGTGGCCGTTGTGATCGCCGTGCTGCCGGCGGACAAGCAGCAGCAGGCGCGTCTTTATGATCGCGCGGCAACCGCCGTGCACTGGACGGCGACCTTCTGTGATCGCAATGGTCCCACGTGCACCCAGGCCGGCGACCTCTGGTCGGCCTTTGCGACGAAGGCGAAATTCGGGGCACAGATGGCCTACGAGCTTGCGCTCAAATATTCCAAGAGCGAGCCCAGCTATTATTCCCCCGCCTCCGCCGGCTCGGCCCAGGGGACCCTCACGCCTGAGGATCTGGAGCCGGCGTGGCGCGGCCGACCCATCGGAACCGGCATCTGACGTCGCGATAGCGGGTGCTGCGAGGCACCCTGTCGCGCCTGCCTCTCCTCCGCGTGATACGTTGTGCCCTCGGCCTCCCGGCCCAGGCGCTGTTGCACGTGGCCCCAACGCGCACCTATGTGTTAGTTAGGATGCATCAAATCGTTGGAGGTTGGATCGCTCTTGGCAACGCTTGCGGAAATTCGCTCCGATTTCGCCGTTCTCGACGACTGGGAGGACCGCTATCGCTACGTCATCGAGCTGGGGCGCACGCTCGAGCCGTTGCCCGAGGAGCTGAGGACCGACACCAACAAGGTGCGCGGGTGCGCCAGCCAGGTCTGGCTCGCAACGCACGTCGAGCGAGCGGGCGGGGGAGCATCCCCCCGGTTGACATTTCAGGCCGATAGCGACGCGCACATCGTGCGCGGGCTCATCGCAATCCTGCTTGCCATCTACGACGGCAAGCCGGCCGATGAAATTCTGGCCACGGAGTCGGA
>CAYUBZ010000213.1:0-1873 GCA_964443205.1 uncultured Hyphomicrobium sp.
CTGGCCGTCGCTCATCGCCTCACATTCGGGCGGAGCGCCGCATCACAATTTTCTCAAACCTGCGCATCTGCTGCCTCTGGCAAACTTGGGAGTCGGCGCACTAGCCGGGCTTCCGGTCTTGTGCAGCGGCCGCGAGGCCGCCCACGGTCTCTAGAATGAGAGCCTTGCGATCGAGGTTGAGCGCCAGGGTCTCGGCCTTGCTGCGGCCAATCCTTTCCCACAGGGCGGCAAACGAGGCAAGCCGCTCCTCGCCGATCAGCCGCGCGGCCAGCTCCCGCTCCTCCGACCTGCCCTCACCCGAGGCCTGGGCCCGGATCAGCCGCCCGAGCTCGTTGAGAAGCAGCTCGAAGAACAGCTCGAAGCGTTGCTGCGCCGCTGCGGGCTGCAGCTCGTCGGACAGGGCATGCGCAAGGCGCCAGTCGACGCGCGGCAGGTCCTTTGTCAGCTTGGCGATGCGCTCGTGCAGCTCCAGCCCGCCCGAGCGCCACAAACCAAGCAGCCGCCTCACGCTCCCTTCGGCCAGACGCTCGAGCGGCGGCCAGTCGGTTTCGCGGGGCACGTCCTCACCCGCCGCCGCGAGGGCCTGTGTTGCGGCTGAGCGCAGGGCCTCGCTCGAGAGCGGCTGCAGCGGCAGCATGCGGCAGCGCGAGCGGATGGTCGGCAGCAGACGCCCCGGCGCCGACGACACCAGCAGAAAGACGGTGCGCGGCGGCGGCTCCTCCAAGGATTTGAGCAGCGCGTTGGCGGCGTTGATGTTGAGCTCGTTCGCCTCGTCGACAATGACGACGCGCCACGTGTCGCCGGACGCGCGGTGGCCCAGAAACGACCGCAGACGGCGAACCTCGTCGATGGGAATGGTGGCGGTGAAGCGCTTGGCCTTCTCATCAAAGGAGCGGCGGATGACGAGAAGCCCCGGGTGCGACAGCGCGCGCACCTGGCGGGCAGCGCGCGTCTCCTCGGCGACGGCAAGACTGCCCGGCGTGCGCTCGGCCGGCTCTGCCAGAGCCGCGCGGGCGAACCGGTAGGCGAGCGTCGCCTTGCCGATGCCTTGGCGCCCGGCCAGCAGCCAGCCATGATGCATGCGGCCGCTGCCCAGCGCTTCGGCCAGCGTGCGCTGGGCGCCGTCATGACCGAACAGCTCTTTCGTCTCGCGCGGGTGGGGAAAGCCTTCGAGGCGGTCGGCCTCGGGCGGCGCCTCGATCTCGGCGGCTGCGGGGCCCCGCGCCATCAGCCGGCCTCGGCAAGCAGCCGCGTCTCAACGGCGCTCCAGACGCTATCGGCGACGGCCGTCGCGTCTGCCGTCGCGTCGATCAGCACGCACCGCTGCGGCTCCGCTCTCGCGATGGCCGCGAAGGCCTCGCGCAGCTTCCAATGAAACGCCAGATCGCGCTTCTCGTAGGCGTCGGGCTCCGGGTCCTCACTCGTCCCCGCAAGGCGCCGTCCTTGCGCCCGGCCTAAACCCTGCTCGGCGGGAAGATCGAGGATCAGCGTGAGGTCGGGCGCGGTCGGCGCGACCACCATCTCCTCGAGTGCGTTGAACACTTCGCCCGGCAGGCCGCCGGCCTCGCTCTGGTAGACGCGCGTCGAATCGGAGAAGCGGTCGCAGATCACCCAGTACCCGGCGTTGAGCGCGGGGCGGATGGTCTTCTCCAGGTGATCGGCGCGCGCCGCGTAAAAGAGCAGCGCCTCTGAAAGGGCCGAATGGGGCGGGGTGTCGGGATCGAGTATGAGCGCGCGCAGCGCCTCGGCGAAGGGCGAGCCGCCCGGCTCCCTGGTCAGCACCACCTCGATGCCCTGGTGGCGCAGCCGCCCCGCGAGGTTGTGCGCCTGGGTCGACTTGCCCGAGCCCTCGCCGCCTTCGAAAGTAATGAAT
>CAYUBZ010000213.1:1973-4525 GCA_964443205.1 uncultured Hyphomicrobium sp.
CTAGAGCGGCACCCAGCTCACCGCCAAATGGGCCAGCGAGTCGAGGCCGCGCCGCACGAGACCACCGGGCTCGACGTCCTCGGCGGCATAGAGGGGCACCTCGTTGACGGTGTTGGTCTGGCTGGTCACGCGCAGGGTCGCCACCTGGTCGCCCTTCTTGATGGGCGGCTTCAAGGGGCCATCGTAGGTGATCTCGGCCCTGAGCCGTGGATTGGCCGGCACGCGCGGCAGGATCACCATGACGGGACCGTCGCCGGTCAACGGCACGTAGAAGCTCTCCCCGCCCCAGACGCGCGCCATACCGACCGTCTCGCCGGCGTTGAACAGCTTGAACGGCGCGAAGCTGTGGTAGCCCCACTCGAGCAGGCGGCGCCCTTCCGAAGCGGCCTTTCGCCCGTCGGGGAGCCCCATCACGACGGCAATGAGCCGTTTGCCACCTTGCACTGCCGAGGCAACGAGGTTGTGACCAGATTCCTTCAGGCTACCGGTCTTGAGACCGTCGACGCCGATGTCTTGGAACAGGAGCGGGTTGCGGTTGCGGAACTTGAACCTGTGATATTGGAACTCCTTCTGCGAGAACAACTTATAGAACTGGGGATGCTGCTTGATAATGTAGTAGGAGAGCATCGCGATTTCGCGCGCGGTCATCAGGTGCTCGGGATCGTAGAGACCCGATGGGTTCTTGAAGACGGATTTGGTGAGGCCGATACGCTTGGCCTCCGCGTTCATCCGCTTGGCAAACGCCTCTTCCGTTCCGGCCATGCCTTCCGCGATGGCGATCGCCGCGTCATTGCCCGATTGCACGATCATGCCCTGCAACAGCTCGTCGACCGTCGCGGTGGTGTTGACGGGCACGAACATGGAGGACGTGCGCGACGGCGCGCCACCCGTCCGCCACGCGTGCACGCTCATGGGGAGCTCGTCGGTCAGCTTCAGGCGCCCGTCCTTGATCGCCTGGAACACGATCTCGGCCGTCATCAGCTTGGTGATGCTCGCCGGCGGCAGCAGCTCATCGGCATGGTGCTGATAGAGGATTGCGCCCGTGTCGGCATCCATCAGAATGGCGGCTTTGGCGCGCGTGCCGAAATTTCCGCTGTCGCCGGCGCCGGCTTGGCCGGGCGAGAGGGCGGCGACCGTCATTGCGAGGAACACGGCCGCCCGGAAAAAGGCTTCACGAATGCGCCAACCGACCAGAAATGGCATAGCTGCCTTTATACCCTTCAATGTGTGCGGATTCCTGTGAACTATCAAAGCACCGGGCCGTCGCTGTCAACGGCGTACGTCTACTTGCCGCCCTCTACTGCCGCACGAATCCTGCCTGAGCCTGCACTAGCCGCGTCCGATATGTTGCCGCGGGGCACGACGCGCACGCGAAACGACGCCTCAGTGCCGAATCCGACCTGCTCGACCACAACCGGGGCCACATCCGCCAGCTCGTGGCGCATCCGCTCCGCCTCGGCGAGGGTGGAGAACGATCCTGCGTCGACCGGCAGCCGCGCCGGCCCGCCGAGTGTGGCGGGGCGCGTCTCGGGGGCATCGGCGGCAGCCGTATTGCGTTGCTGCCGGTACGCGCCCACCGACCAGGCGGGCGCCGTCTCGCTGCGTCCGATGGCGCCGGTCGAGATGTCGGAGCTGGGCATCTGCGCAACGTTGAGGTTGCCGCGATACCACGACTGAGCCGCCAGATGGCGACGCTCGGCCGCATCGTTGCCGTTGAGGGGCGCGCGTCCGGCGTAGCGCACACGCGCACGCGCCAAACCTCGGCGGCTGTAGCCCAGCTCGTGCGCCGAGCGCCACGACAGGTCGATCAGACGATTGTTGACGTAGGGACCGCGGTCGTTGATCCGGACCAGGATAGTGCGGCCGTTGTCCAGATTGGTGACGTAGGCGTAGGACGGCAGCGGCAGGGTCGGATGCCCGGCCGTCAAGGCGTACATGTCGTAGATCTCGCCGTTGGCCGTGCGCCGGCCATGGAAGGCCTTGCCGTACCAGGAGGCAACACCGGACCGGTCGTAATGCGCGACCTCGCGGGGGACGTACCGGCGGCCGGCGACCTCATAGGGCTTGCCGACCTTGTAGATGCCGCCGCCTTTCGGCACGGCCCGGCCCGCGACCACGCGCGGACTGGCGGTCACGCCGAGCTGGGGATCTGGTGCGCGGCCACCCTGCGAGCATGCACCCAGCGCGCACGCGCCGAGCGGGATGAGGACGAAGACGCCCAAGGTTGTAGCGCGAAGCGAAGGTGGCTTGGACCGCCGCGGCGGCAATGGCGCGCTGTCTGGCCGAACCGGTATCGCAGACGCAAAGATCGCGCGACGCACACCCATACGCTCCACTCACCCACCACGCGCGAAACCGCCCGATGCGCTCGATCTTTCGGGCGCAGTTGGGTCGCAACGATGGCAAATGGCGCTTAGGATTGGGTAAAAGCGGGGCCGCTTGAGGGAGAGGGGGGACGCCTATAGGGTCCCCGGCGCCGGCTCTGACAATGCGAGCACGGTGCCAGCGCAGCGGGATGGGTGGCCGAGTGGTTTAAGGCACCGGTCTTGAAA
>CAYUBZ010000214.1:0-4506 GCA_964443205.1 uncultured Hyphomicrobium sp.
ATCCCCGAGGCGCGGAAAGCTGCGTTTCCCGCCTGTGGCTTACGCAATGTCTGGAATGGGCCTACGGACCCGGAACTTTGGACTCGGGCGCACGATCCCCGGACGAGACGCCCCTCCCACAAGGGTCCTTCGCTTCAACGCGGATCGCGCCCACTCAAACTCGCTGATTCGTGCTCTCCGGCCAAAGAGTTTGTATGTTGCCGATCACACCCATACTAGATGTAGATAAACGGTTGGTATTGCGGGTAAACGCTGTTGATTTCCTGTCGATGGCTCTGAGGCGGGATTTGCCGCCGATGCCGCCCTTTCCGGCGCTGGTGAGGGTGTGGAAAGGCTTCGTGCCGAACCATCCCCACCAGAGACTATTTCGATTCCATGTCTCAGGGCTGTTGCGCATCTGCCGCGGTCGCGGCCTACTGGACAGACGGGGCTCGGCTCCGATATGCCCAATTGAGCAATTGCGAGATGGCGGGGCGCGGTGATGGGCATTCTGAGAGAGATTTTCAGCTGGTGGGATGGCAACACCTGGGGCACCCGCATCACCATCGCGCGGCAGGGCCGCTTCGTGGGCAAGGACGAGTTCGGCAACCGCTACTACGAGCAGAAAAAGGGGGTGGGGCCCTTAGGCCGCCCGCGCCGCTGGGTCACCTACACCGATTTCGCCGAGGCCTCGAAGGTGGGCGCCGACTGGCACGGCTGGCTGCACCACACGGTCGATGAGCCGCCGACGAAGCAGAACTATCAGCCGCGGCCGTGGCAGAGGCCGCACCTGATGAACATGACGGGGACGCCCGAGGCCTACCGGCCGCCGGGATCGATCCTGGCGCGGGGCGTGCGGCCCAAGGCTACCGGCGACTACAAGCCCTGGCGTCCGCAATCGTGACGGGTCCAACTTCGGCCCAACTCGCGCCTCAGTGAGGGGCGTTGCGGGCGCGCATGAAGGGATTGCCGCGGTGCATGGACGCTTGAACCGAAGGCATGAACGCTTGGACTTTCGCCCGGCGCCAACCCTCCTGGCCGGCCTCGCCGCAAGTGTGCTCATGGCCACAGCGGCGCACGCCGATCGCATCTCGAACGGGGTGGCGATATTCGCCGCGCTCGACAAGGTGACGGCGCGCACCTCCAGGTTCGAGGTGCCGCTCAATCAGACGGTGCAGTTCGGCGCGCTGAAGGTGACCCCGCGCGTGTGCTACTCGCGCCCGCCCACCGAGCAGCCGAAGACCACCTCGTTCGTGGAGGTCGACGAGATCGAGCTCAACGGGGAGGAAAAGCGCATCTTCACCGGCTGGATGTTCGCCGAGAGCCCCGGGCTCAACGCGGTCGAGCATCCCGTCTTCGACGTTTGGCTGACCGATTGCCAGAAGCCCTTGGGCACCATGGCGCAAGGGGGCGGCGCGGCGCCTGCCGATGCCGCCGCGGGCGCGGCGCCCGAGGAGATTCCCTTCGCGCCGGCGCGGCGCCGGGTGCGCCGCTAGGCGTCATTGCCCATTGCGCACAAACGGAGCGTGCTTACCCGTGGCCTGCGTCGTCGTCGGCTCGAGGATCTCACGTGGACAGCGACGAGCTGCATCTTCTGGAAAAACGGCTGGGACGTCTGCACGCCCGGCAGCGCCTGGGCGTCGAGAAGGACCATGAGGCCCAGGTGTTCGGGCAGGGGCTCAACTACTTTCATATCGAGAACTCGAAGCTCTCGGCGCTGGTCATCGAGTACACGCTCAAGATCACCGGCCTCTATTGGCGCGGACGCAGGAATGCGGCGCGCGTCGTGGTGCGCGATAACCGCGTCAAGACCAAGACGCTGCCGCAAGCGTTCGACGGTTTTACGATCCTGCACTTGAGCGATCTGCACTGCGAGATGAGCGCACGCGCCATGCGCCGCGTGGGCGAGCTTCTTAGCGGCTTGCGCTACGACCTGTGCGTGCTCACCGGCGATTTCCGCGCGGCGACGTTCGGACCGTGCGAGGCGGCGCTCACAAGCGTCGCCGAGCTGCGCGCCGCCATATCGGGTCCGGTCTACGCCGTGTTGGGAAACCACGACTCGGTTCGCATGGTGCCGCGCCTGGAGGCCATGGGCGTCCACGTGCTGGTCAACGAGTGCGCAACGATCGAGCGGGACGGCCAGGCGATCTACGTCGCCGGCGTCGACGATGCCCACTTCTACCGCGCCGACAACATCGAGAAGGCCGTCGCCGCCATCCCGCCGGGCGTGTTCTCTATCCTTCTGACCCACACGCCCGAGATCTACCGGCAGGCCGCCCACGCCGAATTCGATCTGCTCTTGAGCGGCCACACGCACGGCGGCCAGATCTGCCTTCCCGGCGGCATTCCCATTACGCTCGACTCTGTTCTGCCGCGGCGATTGGGAAAGGGGGCGTGGCGGCACCACGACATGCATGGCTACACATCCGTCGGGGCCGGATCGTCGGTGGTGCCGGTGCGTTTCAACTGCCCGCCCGAGATTACGCTGCACACGCTGGAGCGAAAGCCCGGTTAGGACTGCCGCTCCTTCCTCGCAGCAGCGCGCTAAGGTCATCAGCTCTTCCCTCAAAAGCCGACGCGCGCCGCCACCGCAGCAAGTTCGGCAACGGGCCAAAAGCAGGCGCAGCCCGCGCGCCCGGCCCCCCTTGTAATAGCGTCCGACTCAGCCCATTTACCATCCACACAGATGGTAACTGGATGGTATACGGATGGCGACTAACGTGCGGGAGCTGCGGCCCAAGCCCGGTGACTCCGAGAAGGTCACGATCAATCTCGGGTATGTCGACCTCGGCCAGATCGACCTGATGGTGCATGAGGGGTTCTATTCGAACCGCACCGATTTCATTCGCACCGCCATCCGCAATCAGCTCGATCGCCATGCCGACGTGGTCAAGCAAAGCGTGGCGCGCAACACCCTGGATCTCGGCTTGCGGCACTACACGCGCGAGGATCTCGAGACCGTGCGCGCCAACCGTCAAACGCTCCATCTTCACGTCCTGGGTCTCCTGAGCATCGCGGCCGACGTGCCGCCCGAATTGGCGCGCGCGACCATTGCCTCGCTTTCGGTGTTGGGAGCGCTGCACGCGAGCCCGGAGGTCAAGTCCGCACTGGCGGACCGCATGCGGTAGCCGCGATTTGACACTGCGATTGCCCGAACACTCCCAATAACCGCTTCGGCAGGAAAGATCCGAGATGAAACCACTGCTTCCCGGCGACATGATCGAGGCGACCCGTTTGACACGTGCCGGCCGGCTGAATGAAGCCGTAGCGCTGCTGCAGAAGCTGCTGCGCGGTACGCGCGCCGGCAACAGCCGGAAGTCCAACGCTTCTGCCGCGGAGATCGCGCTTCCGGGCACCGGCCTCGCCATCGATCTTCTCGCGAAGAACGCTCTCTCCGACGACGTCAGAGGGGCGGCAGGCTCGCTGCCCCAGCCGGCGTTGCGCGGCCGGTCTGATCGTATTGACTTAACCGTGCCCCGCCTGCGCGGTATGCGTCGGCGCGGACCGCCGCTCGCCTCGGACATAGCTCCGGCGGCAGGACAGTTTATCGCCGGGTCGTTCAGCAACGAGGCGGGTGCGCGGACCTACAAGCTCTACATTCCCAGCCGGCATAGTGAGCGGCGTCCGCTGATCGTCATGCTGCACGGGTGCCTGCAGTCGGCCGATGACTTTGCCGCCGGCACGCGGATGAACTTCGCCGCCGAAGAGAGCTCGTGCTTCGTCGTCTATCCGGAGCAGCCCGCAGCTGCCAATGCCTCCAAGTGTTGGAACTGGTTCAAGCAAAGCGACCAGAGGCGCGGTCGGGGTGAGCCTGCGCTCATCGCGGGCATCACGCGCCAGGTCATGAAGGACTACGGGATCGATGGCCGCCGCATCTATATCGCGGGATTATCCGCCGGCGGTGCGGCCGCGGCCACGATGGGAGAGACCTATCCCGATCTCTACGCGGCTGTCGGGGTGCACTCGGGCCTGGCATGCGGCGCAGCTCGCGACCTCCCGTCCGCTTTTGCCGCAATGAGCGGACGCGGTCCGGTTCGCGGAAGCCCGAGCGGCGTCCACACGAGACGACGACACGTGTTGCCCACGATCGTCTTCCATGGCGACCGGGATACAACCGTGCATCCCCGCAACGGAACGGAAGTCATCGCGCGCGCCAATACCGGTGAACATTCGGATGCTTCGGTGGAACGTGAGATGGTTTCCTCGGGCCGCAGATACACGCGTTCCATCAAACGCGACGCAGGTGGACGCAGCGTGCTCGAGCAATGGGAGATTCACGGCGCCGGCCATGCGTGGTCGGGCGGCAATCTTGTGGGGTCGTTCACCGACCCGAAGGGGCCCGACGCCACGAAAGAGATGCTCCGCTTCTTCCTCGAGCATGTACAATCGGCACCGCACTCGGGAGATAAGCAGTAATTCATTGGAAGCAGATTGACGAGTTCATCGAGCCAAACAGGGAGAAGGCGGCGGCGCCAGGGGCGCCCACACTTTTCTGGCGCGGCAAGAAGGACGCCGCCGTGTTCGGCT
>CAYUBZ010000215.1:0-4493 GCA_964443205.1 uncultured Hyphomicrobium sp.
ACGATCATGATCATGGCGGGCTCGGCCAGCGACGCAAACAGCATCTCGCGGCTGGATCCCAGGCCGCCGAAGCTGGTGCCGACGTCCATGCCCGCGAGCGCCAGAAAGAAGCGCGCCGAGCCGATGAGCGCCGTGATGGCGATGAGATCGGCCGACCAGCTGAAATAGAGCCCCGTCGCGAAGGTCGGGATGAGGGCCGCTGCAACCCAGGTCGCAGCAAAGATCAGATAGGGCGCCGAACGGAACAGCCAAGAGGCGTTCTCGGCGAGCACGGCCTCCTTGCGCACGAGCCGCACGAGGTCGCGGTAGGGCTGAATGACGGGCGGACCCTGGCGGGCGAGAAGCCGCGCCTTGACCTTGCGCGTGAAGCCCAATAGCAGCGGGGCAAGCGCGAGAACCAGTAGCATTTGCGCGCCCTGGACGGCGAGTTCGAGCATCACGGCCATATCGCCACCACGAGAAGAAGGCTCACGAGAGCGACGAACACCAGGCTTAGATAGCTGCGGATGGTCAGGAACTGCAGATAGTTGAGCTTATCGGCGGCGAATTCGACGCCGCGACGGATGGGGGCGTAGAATGTATCCCACACGAGATCGCGCATCGTCACGTCGAGCCGAGCCGGCCCCGGATCGCCCGGCGGTGGCATGGTGACCGTCTCGCGCGCGTCGAAGGCGATCGCACCGAACACGCGGCGGATCGGCTGGGCAAAGCTCGAAGCGGTGTATTGGCTTAAGGGACTCACATTGGGATAGCCACAGTCCCAGGCGGGGCCGCGGCGCAGCGCGCGCGAGGCCAACCGATGGATGGCATAAGCCGTAAGCGACGCCGACGCCGCGATGAAGGCGAAGACGAGCAGGCCGTTATAGGAGCTGCGGCTTTCGGCGATCGGTACGATCGTCTGCCAGGGCAGCGCGACCTGCACGGGCATGCGCTCTCCGACCGCGACCTTGACGGCGGGGGCGAGCGTGTCGAGGAAAACGGCCGGCAGGATGCCCGCGAGCAGGCACAGGGCCGCCAGGATGAACATGGCAGCAAGCGACCAGCGATCGGTCTCGCGGGCGCGCTCGGCCGCGATGGTGCGCGGGCGGCCGAGAAAGCAGACGCCGAACGCCTTGACGAAGCAGGTCGCTGCAAGTGTCGCCGAGAGCGCCAGCAGGGCGCCGACGGCGGGCACCGCCAGCTTCAGCCCCCATTGCGGCAGCGCGGGGCTCATCAGGATGGCCTGGAAGGTCAGCCACTCGGAGACGAAGCCGTTCAAGGGGGGAAGCGCGGAGATCGCCACGCAACCGACAAGAAATACGAAGGCCGTCTGCGGCATGCGATGGATGAGACCGCCCATGTGCTCCATGTCACGCTCGCCCGTCGCGGCCAGCACGGCGCCGGACCCGAAGAACAGCAGACTCTTGAAGACGCTGTGATTGAAGACGTGGAACAGGGCGGCGGTGATCGCCAGCGCCGAGGCCCATCCCATGCCGTTGGCCTGGAACGCCAGCGCGAGGCCGAGGCCGATGAAGATGATGCCGATGTTCTCCACGGTATGGTAGGCGAGCAGCCGCTTGAGGTCGTGCTGCATCAGCGCATAGAGCACTCCCATCACGGAGGTGACGCCGCCGAGCACGAGCACCAGCATCCCCCACCACCACTGCGGGCTTCCGACCAGATCGAATACGATGCGCACGAATCCATAGACGGCGACCTTGGTCATGACGCCGCTCAGAAGTGCGGAGACGTGGCTCGGCGCCGCGGGGTGGGCAAGCGGCAGCCAGGCATGCAAGGGGACGACGCCGGCCTTCGATCCCGCACCCAGCAACGCGAGGACGAGCACCACCCCGGGGAGCCACGCGGCATGGGTGGCGCCGCGCATGTCGTCGAACGCGTAGCCGCCGGTCGGGCCGGCGAGCAGCCCGAAGGCCAGGAGCAGGGCGAGTGTGCCGAAGCTCGCCATCACGATGTAGAGATAGCCGGCGCGTCTGTTCTCGGGATCGCGATGATGCGCCACCACGAGCGCCCAGGAGGTGAGCGACATGAGCTCCCAGGCGAACAGGAAAGTGAACGCATCGGCCGCGATGACGACGAGGTTCATGCTGGCAAGGAACGCCGGAAAGAAGGGCAGGACCCGCCCTGGCGCCTTCTCGTGCTGTCCGTAGCCGATCGCATAGAGGCTGGCGGTGGCGCCGCCGAGACTGGTGACCGCTAAGAAGAGAGCGGCCAAGCCATCGATTGCGAAGTTGGCACCGATCCAGGGCAAACCAAGGGGGAGAAGCAAACTCTCCTCCGAGCCGGCACCCGCCAGGATCTGGTTGCAGGCGACGAGGAGGATGGCGAGTGACGTCAGCAGGCAGAGGAGGTAGACAGAGCGCGAACCGCCCGGGAGCCGCTGCACCGCCACGGCGAGCACGGCCGTGCCCAGCAGCGCCACGACGCCCCATAGTACGACTGCAACGACCATCGCGCGTTACCTTTGCGATGACGAGGTTGAGCCGTTGCGGCGCATGAATGTCTTCCCCTCACCCCGGCCTTGGCTCCACGAGGCTGACGCTACGCCAGCCCAACGAGCTGATTATCTCCGATCAAGTTGCGGCTGCCGGCCCCTGCGCGGAGGCATGCGCTCCAAGCCGCTTATGACCCCTTTGTCACGCTCGCCCGCTTGTATCGTATTTCACGGTCTGAGCACGTGTCACGCGGAAGATAACGCTGGCTGCCAGAATTGGCGCGCTTGGCTTTCTGGTAGTCTTTCGCGCGCGGCCAGTGCCACGTTGTTCTTGTCGCTATCCCCAGTTATGTTAGCCTCGATGGCCTTCAGCCTGCAAAGTTCGGCGTTTGCGATGAGACGGGGCCGATGCCGCGGGTGCCGGCGCGCGGACAAAGTATTTGTCCTTTGACAATCCGCGAGCGTCTGCCGGCGCATACTTAATGCCTAGGTGCGAGGGAGGTGATTGAGTTGGTGGCGCACCTTCCCTTGACGTAGGCATGCACGCCCGCAGGTTCACCTTCTTGAGGCCGTTTCGTCGACAGGTCAATTGCGCGAGAATATGGCCTCTATTGTCCTTCGAGACCCCATGAGTAAGCCACCAAAACGTTGTCCGAGGTCATGATCGTTCCAGTCATTTTGTCGGGCGGCTCCGGGACCCGGTTGTGGCCCCTGTCGCGGGCGATGTATCCCAAGCAGTTCCTGCACTTCTTCAACGGGGACGGCCGCAGCCTGTTGGGTACGACGCTGGGGCGGCTTGGATCCGACAACGACTTCGCGGCCCCGATCGTCGTGTGCAACAGCGATCACCGCTTCCTGGTGCAGGAGGAAGTTGCGCGGGCGGGCATCGATCCGCAAGCGATCATCCTGGAGCCGGTGGCCCGCAACACGGCGGCCGCCGTTGCCGTGGCCGCGCTATTTGCACAGCGGCAGAACCCGAACGCAATTCTGGCAGTGATGCCATCCGATCACATCGTCGACGACGAGCCGGGCTTCGTCGATGGCATCAAACGCGCCGCGCAGATCGCCGCTACGGGCCGGCTCGTTCTCTTTGGCATCAAGCCAGCCGAGGCCCATACGGGCTACGGGTATATCCACCAAGGCGCGCCTCTCGATGCCGAGAGCGGTGGCTTTGCCGTGGAGGCCTTTTGCGAAAAGCCGAAGCGGGCGGTGGCGGAGCAGTACGTTGCGGCGGGCGACTACTTCTGGAACAGCGGCATTTTCGTCCTGGGCGCGCGCACGTTTCTGACGGAGCTGGAACGCCTTGATCCGCGCATCTTCGAGGCGGCTCGCGACGCGCTGGACGCTGCGACCGAGGACCTGGGCTTCCTGCGCCTCGAGGCCACGGCTTTCGCCGAATCGCCCAATATCTCCATCGACTACGCGGTGATGGAGAAGACGAAGGCGGCCGCCATGCTGCCGCTCGACGTGGGCTGGAGCGACGTCGGTTCCTGGTCGTCGCTATGGGAGATCGCGCCCCGCGACGAGCGGGGCAACGCGGTCGAAGGCGATGCGCTTCTCCTCGACACCAAAAACTGTCTCGTGCACAGCGAGCGGTCCCTCGTTGCGACCATCGGCCTTGAGGACCTCATCGTCGTCGATACACCGGATGCCTTGCTCGTGGCCGACAAGGCGCGCGCGCAGGAGGTTTCGGGTCTCGTTGCGAAACTCAAGCAATCGAACCGCAAGGAGCACGAGCAGCACCTGAGGAACTACCGCCCCTGGGGTTTCTTCGAGACACTCAGTATCGGGGGACGTTTTCAGGTGAAGCTGTTGCACGTGAAACCCGGCGGCAAGCTGTCAATGCAGATGCATCACCACCGTTCCGAGCACTGGGTTGTGGTGCGCGGCACCGCGCGGGTGACGATCGGCGAGGACGAGAAGCTCGTGCAGGAGAACGAAAGCGTCTACATCACGGCAACTCACTGGCACCGCCTGGAAAATCCCGGAAAAGTTCCGCTGGAGCTGATCGAGGTGCAGATCGGCAGCTATCTCGGCGAGGACGACATCATCCGCACCGAGG
>CAYUBZ010000216.1:0-1301 GCA_964443205.1 uncultured Hyphomicrobium sp.
ACGACGCCGTCGCGCGACCCGCTCGCCTCGCCGTGCTCCTCGATCTCGAGACGAAGCGGCTGGTTATCGCGCCGCAGCCGGGCCTCGAGATCCTGCGGCACGGTGAGCGCGAAGCGCCCCACGCCGCCGTCCGTGCCCAGGCCGAACGGCGTCACCGTTCCGATGACCTCGCCCGAGGGCTGATGGCGAACGACCACGGCCGTGCCGCGCGAGCCCTTGCCGAACACGAGCTCCAGATCGAGTGTGGTGCGCTGGCTGGCCCTGGTCTTGGCGGGCAGCTGCACCTCTGCCGACGCGCCGACGGACTTGTCGGCGAACGGGATCGCGCCGAGGCCAAACACGAGCGCTGCCCCGCCCACGACGAGCGCAGCCCCGATACCAGCTGATGTCCACCTCTTCATGGCACTGTCCATTTGGTTGGAATCCTACCATACCAAATGGGAAATCTTTCATGACTTTTCCAGGCGGTTTGCGCGCTTCACACGGTTTTGACGGTGACTTGCACCAAGGCGCCGTCCAAGGCCTGGTCGTGCCCGCCGTTGTCCCTGGTGGCGATGCCCTGAAGCTTCACCCGGTTCATCACCGGCTGGCCCGTCTCCGCGATGCGTTGCAGCGCGCCGTTGAGCGGCAACGTCGCCGTGACCTGGGCGGGGCCGTGATGTCCGCCGTGCACGCCGAAGAACGTCAGCGAGCCCACGTAATGCGGGTCTGACACCGGCGTCTCCGGCGAGAGATGGCTGCAGTTCATGAAGAAGAGCACCCGCACCGCGCGGGGGTTTCGCGGAGGCGTGAGGCTAACCTGCGCCACGAGCTCGGGCTCCTCGTCATGGGGCGCCGCAACGCTGGGCGCCGAATGCGCGCCGCCGCGCTTCTTCTTCTTCTTTTTCTTGCGCGCGGCCACCAGCAAGGCATTGGGCACGCGCACGCCGGCGGCGGCTTCCGCGTCCGTGCGCAACGCTGCGTGCACCTTCTCGCCCTCGAACGTTGCAGCGCCCGAATCCTGTGCCGCAGGCTCTGGCGCCGCTGGGCCGTGCTCCTCCTCCAGGATCTCGTCGCCGAAGCCTTCCCCATATCTGTAGCCGAGCGCCTCCGTCTCCAGATAGCGCTCGGACAGCGCGTCGCCGATCGTGAAGAACACGAAGGGCTCCCGATTCCAGCGGGACGCCTCTTCGGGCACCGCCGTCCGCCCGGCCTGTCGCTCCCGCCGCGTCCACAGGTCCCACAGCCGGTCGACGTTGGCGTGGTGCAGCCAGAAGATGGGATCGACGGGTGCCATAAGCTCGCTCATGAAGCCGGGGCCG
>CAYUBZ010000216.1:1401-4462 GCA_964443205.1 uncultured Hyphomicrobium sp.
TCGAGCTTTTCCCAGATGGCCGCGGCCGACCCATAGCCGCGCAAGTCGAGCTGCACGCGCTGTGCGGGCGACAGGGCGTTCCACATATCGCCAATCGCCGTTTCGAACTTCGGACGGAACGTTTCGAAGCTCTCCTCGTAGAGGTCGTGCGTCGGCGTCAGCACGTCGTCGAAAAGCGCGTCGGGAACACGCGGGGTGGACGTCCAATCCCAGAACGGCAGCGCGAACTCCGGGTCGCCCGAAAGCTCGCGGCAGATCGCCTCGAAGTGAAAGAGATAGCCGCGGTGCCAGGGCAGGAACCACCAGTTGGCGTGGGGGCAATCCAGTAGATGGACGATCGCCTGGCGGTACCAGTTGCGCGGGTCGCTCGCAGGCAGAGCGAGCATGGCGCGGATGGCGCGCTTAAAGGAGGCAAGCGTGGCGGGAGCGAGATCGGCGCCGGTGACGCTGCGCCGGACGAAAGGGCCCGTTCCGGTAGCACTGCGCACGCTCCCCCAGGGCGCGACCGAGAGCGCCACGGCCCCGGTCAGAGTTTGGCGGCGTGTGAGCAAAAGCGAAGGACAACGATCGGCCACCCTGCAATCTCCCCAAGTATATCGCGTGCGGGTTATGCGGGCCCCGCATCCTAATTCGCAAGTGTCGTTGTTATGGCCCCCCGCACGGTCGGTGTGGACATGGACATCATACCGGGAAGTGGGCCGTAATTCGACGCTCGAACTCTGACGCTTGCCAGGCAGCAAAGCGTTGCGCGCGAGGATCACGCGAAGCGGATCACGCGATCAAGACGGCGGCCCAAACGAACGTCCGCCGTGCCGACGAGACCGACAAGGGCGCAGCCGTCCTTGCAGCTCGGCGAGCTGCTGGTGCCACTGATGCTCTAGCGCTCACTCCGGTATTGCACCGGCGCCCTACCTCCGGCCGACGAATCCGATGATTTTTCCATCCGATCCCTCGAGGAACCGCCGCATTTCGTCCATCGCTGCCGAAAAGTCCGCATCTTGCAGCTCAGCCTTTTGCGTCGGGCTGTCGAGCCGCTCACAAGCAATTTGCACGGCACGATGCACCCATTCCTTCAGAAACGCTTGCGTGGCGCCTTCCGAGAGCCCAACGAGGTGATCGAGGTCCACGTTGCTGGAATTATGTTTTCGCAGCTGGTGCGCCAAAAACCGCCGCCGCTGGTCCGGCGCTGGCGCGCCCATATAGACGCACTGGCTGATGCGACCGGGCCGATCCTTTATCGCGGCTTCGAGCCGGTCGATCGCATTGGTCGTGAATACGACGGAGATGTTCTCGTGCGACCTGAGCCCGTCCATTTGGTCGAGCAGGTCACCGAGGGCGGTCGAATAGAGATTGATCTCACGCGCAGAAAAAATCAGATCGACGTCCTCGAAAAACACGACCGAAGGCTGCATGAGCCTGGCGAACGAAAATATCGCCCCGACATTGAGATGCGCGGTGCCGGTCACGAACAGGCGCGTCACGCCCTTCAGTTTGTGGCAGAGATAGCGGCAAGCGAACGTCTTGCCCGTGCCGGGCGGCCCGTGCAGCAAGATGCCGCGACGCGCCGGCACGCCGTTGGCTTCCAGGATGTCGCGACGGGTATGAAGATCGATGACGTTGCGCTGCAGGACGCTCAAGTGCTCATCCGCCAGCACGATGTCCTCATCGGTGACCGGATCGGTCGACGAGAACATCACCTGAAAGCGTTCGGGCTTTTCTATGTCTCCGTACTCGTCCTTCGTGCCCGCCTCATAGGCCAGCTGCAGAGTATGATTGCGGTAGATCGATCGAAGTCTGCTGTCCTCCAAAATGCGTTCGAGCGCATTCTTTCCCGCACCCGTATCCTGGCAGGCGACCTCCAACCGCGACTTCTGTGTGTACTCCTCCAGTTTGAGCCTCACCACGAAGCACTCCTCGGGTAGGCTCGACGGGCAAAGCCAGAAACAATCTACGGGCAGATAGATCTTCTCTTTCGGTCCGGTCTGCCAGGCCACTTTTGTCGACCTGCGGACAGTGCGGTCCGTCCATTGCCCCGGTTGATCATGAATGAGCTGGTTCAGGGAGTCCTGCTGCTGGGTCTCGATCGTATCGATGCCTGGGCGCCCCTGAAAGTGCGCCCCGACCGCATTGAACAGATCGACGAAGCGGTAGGCTGGGAGCTCAGTTGAATGGACGATCAACCGCTTCTTGTACGGCTCGCCGATTGCATCAGCGATTCTGAAGTCGATGCGGTCGGTGGGGGCGAAGATCGATTTCAAACGACTCATGAGGTCTGCAGTTCTTGAGCGTCCCCTACGCGGCCAGTTGCCGCGCGAGTGCAAGCATGATGGCAACAAGCAGGCCGGCGAAGCGCGTTGCTGCGCTCCAACAGACCACAGCCGATCGCACGACGACTCTAACTCAAGCGGCTGTCCGCGTCACGATTTGCCGGCTCTCGGACACAACTGGCGCTCAACGCCGGCCGGACGCCGAGCGAGGTTTCCCTCGAGAAGCGGGGGTGCGCACGAGCAGCGCCAGCTCAGCTCTGCGCGGCGCGCGGCGCGTACGTCGTCAGAAGCGGATCGTTCGCGGCAAGCGGCGTGGTGAATTTTATGCCGCAATAGGGGGGAACCGACCATGCCACCGTGCCCTGAAAGACGCGGCGCGTTAAGAGCTCGACCGTGACGGTGTCTCCGTCGATGAGGCCGAAGGCGTTCTGGATCTTCATGCCGCCAGCGGAGATGTCGCGGATGAGAACGGTCTGCGTGCGATCATGAGAATGGAGAATGGCGTGCTTTCTGATCGCGTGCCGCTCGGTTGTACGCCCGTACCCCCAAGCTCTCTCGGGTGCCACAGCTCGATGATCGTGCGCGCGCCTTATGGGCATGGGTGCCTCCTGACCGCGATGGCCAGAAACGAATGTTAACCCGCGCGGCCTTACCGGCGGCTTAGGGAGAAGGGTCACGATCGACTAGACTTGTACGTGCTTCGATAGAGTTGCGCGGGCCTCAGCGCCCCAGCTCTTCCTTCACCTTGGCGGCGAGCTGCGGCAGCGAGAAGGGCTTGGGCAGGAAGGCGAACA
>CAYUBZ010000217.1:0-1477 GCA_964443205.1 uncultured Hyphomicrobium sp.
GATCCCGGCGACGTGGTGACGACGGGCACGCCGCCAGGCGTCGGCTCGGCGCGGAACCCGCGCGAGTACCTGAAGGCCGGCGACGTGATGACGTTGCGCATCGACGGCCTGGGCGAGCAGCGCCAGACGGTCGTGCCCTTCAAGATGTGACCTTCGCCCCCCCTCCCGCGAAGCGGTCAGGAGGGCGTGTACCTCAATAGCTCTGCTGCACCTTTGCCTTGTGCTGGTCGTAGCGCAGCGCCTTTCGCGTGCGGTTCCAGTTTTCGGGATCGAGGTTGTCGGCCGCCTCGCGGCTCTGCTTCTCGAGTGCGTTGAGGGCGCTGATCGACGCCGTTGGCGCCGCGGCCGCGCCCGAGCCGAACGTCTCGTAGGAGCGCTTGATATAGGTGGCGTTGTCCTCGAGCAGCTTGCGCGCGCCGGCGATGTCGCCCTTGTCGCGCAATTCCACCGCCTTCTCGCTTCTCTCGGTGGCGATCTGGGCGGCGACCTGGCTCATCACGGCCTTGTTGAGCCCATCCTCGACGTCCTTGGCGTCGGCGGAGAAACGCACGGCAGGGTGCGCCTCCGCGCGCGCAGGCTTGCCGTCCTTGTCGAGGTCGACATAGTCGACCTGCACGTCGGCGATGTCGGCGCTGCCGGGCTTGCGGCCTTCGGGGGCCTGCAGCTCCACCACCACGTAGCGCTCGTTTGAAGATTGCAGCTGGTTGAGCTTCAGCGTGATGCGGTTGCCCTCGATGTCGCCGTCGCGCCCCAAGATGCGGATTGGCTTGAAGCCGAGCTTGCACTCGATGATGATATTGATGTCGCGCGCCGACACCGAAAGCGCGTCACCGAACTCGCGGTCGAAGATCTCGGCCAAGTCGCTCGGGCGTTCGACAAAGACGTGGTTGCCGTCGCTGGCGGCGGCGAGCCGCTGCATGAGGTCCTCGTTGTAGTCGAGCCCGAGGCCGATAGTGCTGACGGAGATGCCTTTGGAGGCGAGCTCGCGGCCGAGCTCGGCGAGCTCGCGCGGCGAGGATGGTCCGACGTTGGCGAGACCGTCCGATAAAAGCACGACGCGGTTCACGTTGTCGTCGGACAGGAACTCCTTGACCTGGCGGCCGCCTTCCTCGACGCCGTCGTAAAGCGCCGTCGTGCCGTCCGCGGTCAGGCGGTCGATGGCGCGCTTCAAGCTCGCATGCGAGCGGCCGAGCGGGCCTGCGGGGCTCAGCACGTCGACGTTGTGGTTGTAGGCGACCAGCGCGATGTCGTCGTCCGAGCTGAGCCGCTCGAGCGCGACGCGGGCGCCCTCCTTGGCGGCGGCGATACGCGCGCCCTGCATGGAGCCGGAGCGGTCGATGACGATAGCCGCATTGATGCGCGTGCGCCGCTCGCGCTTGGCTGCGGCGAGGCTCTTGAGGCTCAAGCGCAGGTAAACGGTGCCGGGATCGGCGGTCGGCAGCACGGAGCGGCCGAGATCGGCCTCGACCTTGACCTC
>CAYUBZ010000217.1:1577-4461 GCA_964443205.1 uncultured Hyphomicrobium sp.
AGCGCCTGCTCTTCGGTCGTCAATCGGCCGGCGCCAGAATCGGCCTCCAGCGCTTCGACGATCTCCCGCAGAACGGACTCGTAGGGGCCGTTGGGCAGCAGCATCAAGACCGACCAGCGCTGCTCGATCTCGTCGAAGGCGTCGCCCAGGAGATCGAGCTCGCGGCTATCGCTGGCGCGCAGCTTGCCCTTGAGCAGGGAATGGGCGCGATCGAGCGACATACGCGCCTTCTCGTCGCGCTCGGTGAGCTGGTCGTCGAGCATTTTGTTGGAATGCCGGACCCGCGCAAAGGCCTCGTTGGCTGCCACGGCGGCCCCGAACGCGGCGCCCTCGATGATGCGCTCATACGCTGCCGGGTCGAGACGCACCGCCGCCAGAAGCTGCGCGATGTACCGCGATCTCGCGTCATGCGCGGTGTCGGGCCCGTCATCGTCCTCGTTGGCGGCGGCCGGCGGCGGTTGCGGCTCGGGGGGATGATGCTCGATCACCTTCGACCTATCCGTGATCGAGCCGCCGAATTGCTCGGGCTTCGCTGCGGTGCCGATCTGGGGCTGACTGTAGTCCATCATCAGCGTGCGCGCGCGGATGAGGGCCAGCGTCTTATAGAGGTCGCGGTGGATGAAATAGTGCGAGGCATCCTTGCCGGCGCGTTGCACGCGGTCGAGCGTCGCGCCCGCGTTGAGCGTATTGCGCACGGTGCGGATGTGCTCGGGCGCCACCTCGTCCAGCTTGATCTCGGCGGTGAAGCCGCGATCCTCGCTGATGGGATGCATGTAATGCAGCACGAGATCGGCGTTGTGGCTCAGGTTGGGCAAGAGCGCGACGCCGACGATCTTCTCCAGCTCGGCCAGATTGACGTGGTGCTCGCTAGCTTGGAACGCCTTCTTGGCGACGACGGCGAGGAACTCGTAAAGCTCGGAACGCACGAGATAGCGCCGCTCGCGCTCGTCGTACTCCACCGCGTGGATGGTCGCGCCCGCGTTGAGCACGCCCAGCACCCGCCCGCCCGTGTGCGGATCGAGCTGCTCAGGTCGCACCTCGGCCATGAAGCCCGCTACATTGGTGATGGGGCGCAGGGCCTGCAGCGTGACGCGCGCGGTCTCGAAGGTGTCGGGCAGCAGCGCGTTCTCGACGATGGCCTCGAGCTGCTGCGCCGTGCGCGCCTTGAAGCTCGGCACGTCCGACAGCGGCGAGCGCACGGCGTTGGCGCCGAAGAGGCCCGACATGAACACCAGCGCGTCGATGGCGATGGCAATCGAGAGCGCCAGATAGGCCAGCCGATTGCCGTCCTCGAAGGCGTTCCAGGTGACGACAAAGCGATGCGCCTTGTCGTCGCGATTGAGCTCGGCGCTGTTGATCGTGGCGCGCAGCGCGTCCGTCTCCTTGCTGGGTAGTCCGGAATCCGCCAAGCACTTGCGCGCAAATCCAAAGAGCTGATCGGTTCCCTTGTTGGCCTCGAGCTTTTCGCCGCCGGCACAGCCGGCGGTGAACGTCTTGGCGCCGGCGTTGAGCGCAAACATGAGGCTGGCGGCCTCGCTCGCCTGCTTGGGGTCGCAGTCGATGCCGCGCACCGCCGCCTTGGTGGCCTCCGTGCTCGCCATGGCGCCGAGAAGCTGCGAGCACTGCTGCTGCAGATTGGCCAGATGCTCGACGTCGGGCTTCTGCCGGAAGGCGACTTTGGCCGCCTCGAACTCGGTGAGGATGCGGGCGGGATCCAGGCGCACGCCTTGATCCTCCTCGCTCTTCCCTTGCGCGAGCTGGATGCGCTGCTCGGCGGTCTGCGCTTCGGCCTTGTAGGTTGCCAGGTCCCCGCCGATGGCGGCGAGCTCGCGGTCAATCTGGGCGAGGCGCGTCTCGACCGAGCTCAAGCGCTTATGAGCGTTGTTGGTGCGCTCCTCGGCGATCTTGTAGGCCGCCTGCAGCTTGTAGAGTTCGTCCATGCGCTGGCGGTAGACGGGACCCTTGCCTTCCTTGAGCGTGCCTTCGACGCCCTTGTCCTCGGCCATCGCTTCGACGCGCTTGGCGTCGATCTCGCGCGCTTTGCCGTCGAGATCGTTCTTCTTCTGCGCGTAGTCGGCGGCGAGCCCCGGGCGCTCCGAGGCAAGGCGCGCGCGCTCGTCGATGAGCGACGCCTTCTTGGCGGCAAGCCCGGCCTGGCTGCTCTGCGCCGTGGCGATACGCTCCTGTTGCTCCTTGATGGCGCGGTTTTTGGCTTCGACCTGCTCGTTGAAATAGCGCTGGATCTCACCTTGCGCGCCCTGAGCCGCCGCTGCGAGCTTGGTCAGCTGCTCGTCATAGGCCTGCCAGCCGGGGCTCGTGAAAAGGGCTTCAGCCTCGCGCACGCCGCGCTTGTCGATGGTCTGGCCGATGTCGGCGATGAGCCCCGCCACTTGGTTCTGGGCGCGCAGCTCGGCGGCGCGCACCCGCTCCGACTGCGGAAAGATCGCGGAGAAGAGTGAATCGAAAGAGAAGAACACCGAGGTTGTCATGCAGGCGAGGAACATCACCCACAGCACGGCATTCTTGAGGATGACGCGAGAGCCCTGCAGGTAGGGCTTGATGATGTCGCTCGTCGCATAGACGGCGACGAGCGCCAAGATGAGAAAACCAACCAGCGCGATCAGCACCTTGTCGCCGAGGTTGCTCCAGCTCAAGTCGGCGGTGCCGGCATGGCGCACGTCGATCGATCCGGTGCTTTGCGCAATGATGGCCAGAAGGCCGAGGAACAGCAGTGTGCCGGCAGCCAAGCCGAGCGCTGCCTGCACGCCCCTGTTGAGGCCGCGCGGTGCCCCGCTTGCCGTCTGTTGGCTCATGCCAATGGCGAAGCTCTCGCCGATCAGCCAGGCGACGATCAGCATCACGCCCTGGATGCCGAACGTAATCA
>CAYUBZ010000218.1:0-2809 GCA_964443205.1 uncultured Hyphomicrobium sp.
TTCTCGCCGCGGGATCGATCCTCAAGGCGCAGGCACCGGCGGCGATCGCCGATGCTTTCATCGCCATCCGCTTCGGCGGTGCGCCCAAGCAGACCTACGGGCAGGGGCTGGAAAAGGCGGACACCCGCGCGATCCTCGAGAGGGCGTCGCCGCACCCATAGGTGTCAGGTGAAAAGCCACGACGAGACGCCGCCGCGCCGCGCGAGATCGGACATCTCCGCGTTGAACGCATCGAAGTCGGCCTGCGTCGCCGCTTGCGGCAGCCACGGGGCGCCGCCGGTCCGGCGCCGGTAGGGCGCCATCAGCTGAGTCCAGGCTTCCTCGTCGAGCCGGCGGTCGGGCGGGATGCGGGGCGGCAGACGCCGCAATCCGCTTTGCGATGCGAGCCACGCGTAGGCGGCCTGCCAGACGTCGAGGGGGGCCGCCATGTTGTGGCGCCCCTTCAATTGCGTGATCGCCAGCATGCCGGCCTCGCGCGAGTGCGGCCCGATCTCCAGCGTGGCAACGTGCTCGCGCTCGCGGCGCACCGAGAACAGGCGGCAGCGGTCGTCGGAGAGCCGCTCGGCGTACTGATCGGCGCAGTTCTGCATGGCGCGCGCCTCGCTGAGAATCTCCATGCGGTCGAGCAGCGGGACGAAGGTGTAACCGCGGATCTGTCCGCCCGCCAGCCAGGGGTCGGTGATCACGCCGGGGCCGAGCTGCAAAACGAGGCGCATGCGGTTGAGCCAGCTCTTGGCCGCGCACAGCGCCGTGTCGAACGCGATCTCGGGGCGCCATGGCACGACGATGAGGGTATGCGCGCGCGTCTGCGTGGCTCGGCTATGCCAAGCGTACGACGCCAGCACCCCGAACAGCCGCTCAGGGTTGCCCTGCTCGCCGAAGATCGCCTGGTCGGCGAGCCACAGGGCGAATTCCTCGTGACAGGCCTTGGCCCCGAACGCCACCGACTGCAACCAGAAGGCGCTGTGCGAGGGCGCGCCCGGCAGCCGGTTGGCGACGCGACGCGAAAAGCTCTCGCTGGTGGGCAGCTCCTCGAGCGGCTTTTGAAAAGCTTCCGGCGGCAGCCGGCGCAACCACAGCGGCAGATCGAGCGCGCGGGCAACAGCCTTGAGGGCGGCGCCCTCCTCGATCATGGCGATCGCTTGGCGCCGTGTTTGCACCGGGCGGCGCTTTGACGCCAGCGCATACATCGCGCCGGGGAACACCATCGCCAGATCGACGAGCCGCGAGGATGACCGCATCAGCCGGCGCACCTCGCGGCGGGCGGGGTACGCAAAGCGGCCAACGTAGCCTTCCCATTCGTCGGCGAGCCGGGGCGGCTCCGCGGCTCGCCGCGGATCGGCACGCCGTCGGAGGAATTTCGTTGCCTGCGACATGTTAACTCAATCCACCTCGCAATCGAGGGGGCTTTCGAACAACCCAGCCATCTCGATGGCGCCCAACATGCAGGCTCGCAGGCTATTGCGGCATGCGTTGGACGGTCACTATGCAATTTGCAAATGAATGGATGAGAGTTAATGCGGGGCGCGCGCGGACGCTCGGTTCAGCGCTTGCGCATGCGGTCCAAGGCGCCTTGCAGGATAATTGTCGCGGCCAGCTTGTCGATGACCTCGGCCCGCCGTTTGCGGCTGGTATCGGCCTCGATCAGCGTGCGCTCGGCGGCGGCGGTGGATAGCCGTTCATCCCACAATAGGATCGGGAGCTCGCTGAGCGCGTTCAGGTTACGGGCCAAGGCCCGCGTGGCCTGCACGCGCGGGCCGGCCGTGCCGTCGAGGTTGGTCGGCAGCCCCAGCACGAAACCGGCAATTTTGTGCTCTGCACCGAGAGATAGAAGCTGCGCAGCATCCGCTTTGAACTTCGTGCGGCGCAGGACAGTCAACGGCGAGGCGATGGTCCGCGTCACGTCGGAGAGCGCGAGCCCCAGCGTCTTGGTGCCCGCATCGATGCCGATGAGGCGGGCTCCGGGGGCGAGGCGGCCCGCGAAGGCATCGACGTCGTCGAGCGTTTCTCCGCGAGGGCTGCCGTCCGTGCTATTCGCCCCCTTGTCATTCGCCATGTCGGCGTCCCGTTGTTGCCCGTCCGGCGTTCCTTATACTCCGTGCGGCACGCGCTTTTCCAATTAACCTGAGCCGGGTGCGCCGGGAAAGATCGTCCTCAAGGGTTGCGTCACGTGCAGAAGCGGAGATCTCCAGGCAAGCCTTACCTGAGCAATCTGCCCAGTGCAGCGCCGATTGCGCAAAGCGGATTGGAACTGACGCTTTTTATTGCGACGACGTTCCTGTCCGCGTTTCTGCTCTTTGCCATCCAGCCGCTGTTTGCCAAGATGGTGCTCCCCATTCTCGGCGGCTCGCCCTCGGTGTGGGCGGTGGCGCTGTGCTTTTTTCAAGGCGCCCTGCTCGCCGGCTACGGCTACGCCCACCTGCTGATCCGCCACGTGGCACCCGCCTCGACCGGCTTGGTGCACCTTGGCGTCGCGGTCGCTGCCATCCTCGTTTTGCCGATCGGCCTTCCCGATGGCTGGACCGAGCCGCCGGCGGGCGAGCCTTACCTGTGGCAACTGGGGCTGTTCACCGTCGCTGTGGGTTTGCCGTTTCTGGCGGTCGCGGCCAACGCGCCGTTGTTGCAGGCGTGGTTTGCGCGCTCGGGTCACCCGCACGCGCGCGATCCTTACTTCCTTTATGCCGCCTCCAACCTCGGCAGCTTGATCGCGCTTGTGAGCTACCCGTTCGTTCTCGAGCCATTGCTCGGGCTGACGGCACTCAGCGGCTATTGGACCGGGCTCTACGTGCTGCTCATCGGGGCGCTCGCT
>CAYUBZ010000218.1:2909-4450 GCA_964443205.1 uncultured Hyphomicrobium sp.
GTGCCGGCCGCGCTGCTGACCGCATTCACGACGCACATCGCCACCGATATCGCCTCGGCACCGCTTTTGTGGGTGCTGCCGCTGGCGCTTTATCTTGGCACCTTCGTGCTGGCGTTCCAGGACCGGCTGCCCATCCCCATGTGGCTCTTGCTGCCCGCGCAGCTCGCCGCCGTGATCTTCGCGCTGCTCGAGCTGGCACAAACCAAGTACGACAAGTGGTCGCTCACCAGCGGCGCCGGCGTCGCCGTCTTCTTTCTCTCCGCGCTCGTCGCCCATCGCACGCTCTATCTGCTGCGTCCCCGCGTGCGCGATCTCACCGGGTTCTATCTGTGGATGTCCTTCGGCGGGGTCCTGGGCGGGCTATTTTCCGCGCTCCTTGCGCCGCAGATTTTTTCCGAGGTCTACGAATATCCGCTCCTGATCGCGATCACCCTGGCCTGCCGGCCGGGCGTCTTTACGCGGCGCAACTGGGGCGTGAGCGAGCTTCTATGGCTTGCCGGGATCGGGGTGGTCGGGTTGACGCTCGTGATGTTTGGACCCGGCTGGGCGGCCGCGCTCGGCCTCTCTTTCGGCACGTGGGGATTCACGCCGGCGCTGACGCTTCTCTTCGCGGTCGCCGTCGCAGCCTTCTGGGGGCACGGCGCGCGCCAGCTCGCAGCGGCACTTCTGATGTTCTCAGCCGTCGTCCTGCTGCCGTCGTCGGTCATGCGCGGCAATGCTGTGCGCTCCTACTTTGGCGTCTACCGCGTCACGCTGTCGGAGGGCGCTGACTTTAATGTGCTGACCCACGGCACGACGCTGCACGGGGCGCAGCGCATCCGCGGCAAGGACGGCCATCTCGTCGTCGATATGACGCCCGCCACCTACTACTATCCGGGCAGCCCCATGGAGCGCGCCGTCCGCATCGTGCAGAGCCGTCTCGATGCCGCCAGTCGGAAGGGCCGCTTCGGCATCGTCGGCCTGGGCACCGGCTCGCTTGCCTGCTACGCCCGGAAGGGCGAAGCTTGGCGCTTCTTCGAGATCGATCCCGTCGTCATCGACATCGCGGTCCGCTCGACCTACTTCACGTTTCTCGCCAACTGCCAGCATGGGACCGACATCGTCGTCGGCGATGCGCGTCTGAAGCTCGCCAAGGAGCCCGACAAGAGCTTCGATCTCTTGATCATCGACGCCTTTACCTCCGACGCGGTCCCTGTGCACCTGATGACGGCGGAGGCGCTGCAACTCTACGCAGCCAAGCTCAAGGACGACGGCGTGCTGGTGCTGCACATCTCCAACCGCTATCTCGACCTCGACCCGGTTCTCGGTGCGACGCTGCCCTTGGTGCCGCAGCTCAACGGGCTGATCGTCTCCGACGACAAGGCGGAGGGCTCTTACTCCGAGACGACGTCCGTCATTGCGGTTTTCGCCAAGGACCCGCGCGCGCTTGTCCCCTTCCGGGCGCTGGAGGGCGCGCAGGATTTCCGCGCGGGCGGCCTCTCGCCCTGGACCGACGATGCCTCCGATATACTGGGGCCGTTCCTGTCGCAGTGGCGCCGCAC
>CAYUBZ010000219.1:0-4357 GCA_964443205.1 uncultured Hyphomicrobium sp.
GAGATCGCGACGGCGGAGCGAGATCCCAGCCACGAGCTGCATCTCGCCGAGCCCAAGGTGCATGTGCCCGAGGCGCCGGCCAAGAAGGGCCCGCGCTATACGCCCGTCTCGCGCCGTCAGGACCGGCCCAACGCCGTCCTCTGGCTCTTGCGCAACCACCCCGAGCTCAAGGACAGCCAGATCATGCGCCTTGTCGGCACCACCAAGCCGACGATCACGCAGATCCGCGACCGCAGCCATTGGAATGCGCCGAACCTGACGCCGCAGGATCCCGTCACGCTCGGCCTGTGCACACAGACCGACCTCGATGCCGAGGTGAAGAAGGCGGCCCGGCGTCTGGAGCGGGAGAACAAGGACGCGGCAAAGGGCATGGAGAAGGGCGGCACGCTGCTGCCGACCGAGGAGACGACCGACGCAGCACCCGAGCCGCGCAAGGTCGAGATCATGCAGCCGCGCATCGAGGAGCAGCGCGAGGAGACGCCCGAGGAGGAGCAGGCGCGCGTCTTTGCCAAGCTCAAGGAGATGAAGGGCGCTGAGGACGTGGCCGAAGACGAGACCGATGCGACCGCCGAGGCCGCCGGCGATGACGGTGCCGGCGAAGAGGCCGCCGGCGAGGACAAGACCGCCGAGGCGGACGAGGCCGACGCTGAGCCCCACCAGGAGTAGGGACGCGGCTAGACTCTTATCGGCGCGGCGGCCGGCCGCCTAAGGCCGATCCATCGCCAGCCTAGCGCCTGCGCCACGAGCCACACGTAGCAGACCACAAGCACGGCCGGCAGCAGCGGTATCCCCTGCGTCTGGATGAGCGTGCCGAGCCCGAAGGGCAGCGCCCAGACGAGGCCGACGATCGCCAGGCCGGCAGGATCGGCGCGCACCTCGCCGTCGCGCAGATACCAGATGAGCGCCGCGTACGGGATCGCGAGATCATAGGTCATCACATACGGCACCAGCAGCACGGACGCGAAGGCCACGACCGTGGCCTTGAGGGGCCAGCCGGCCGCGCTGCGGATCACGGCGCACGCGGCCAGCGCAACGACAACGGAGATGACCGCCTGCAGCGCCAGCGCGGCCTTGACCGGCACCCCCAAGAACCACAACAGCGTATAGGGCGTGGTCATCTGGAAGCGGTAGAACCCTTCCATGGTCTCGACGAAGTGCCAATGGAACGGCGTCGTCACGTCGAAGTAGACGCGCCAAGGCTCGACTCCAAACGCGGCCACGCTCAAGGCTAAGAAAACGAACGCGCTCACAACAGCGGCGGCCAGCGCACGCCAAGCCTGCAGCAGCAGGAGCATGGGTGCCAGCAGCAGCCCGAGTTGCGGTTTGATGGTCATGACACCGATGAGCACGCCGGCAAGAACAGGCCGCGCCGGCAGTACCCGCAACGCGCCGACGAACAGTGTGGCCAGCAGCAGCCCGATCTGGCCGTACACGATGTTGGTCCAGACGACGGGAGCCAGAAGAATCGCCCCCAGCAGCATCGCGTCGTCGCGCTTCGGCATGCGTCCGAACGCGACGGCGATGAAGCCGGCGATGCCGGCGAGCGACCAAAAGAACAGCCCGACGAAATAAGGAAAGGCGCCAACGAGCGACAGCCCGAGCAGCGCGTGCGGCGGATAGGAGAAGTGCATAGGCCGCAGAGTTGGCAAGAACCACTCGTGCAGGACGCCGTAATAGCGCTGCATGTCGTACACGTCGCCGACGCGATCGAGCAGCGCCAGCCGCCCGCCCGACCAGTAGTTGACGAAGTCGGTGCCGAGATAGAAGCGGTTGGGCTGCAGCAGATCGGGACCCGGCCAAACCAGCTCCCAGATCAGGATCAGGCCGGCGGGCAGCGCGAACAGCGCGCCGACGAGCAAAGCCTTGGTGTACGCGCTGCGCATGCCTTGCGCCCCTCTGACCGAGGCGGCGAGGCTAGGTGGGGAGCGTAAAAAAAGGGCGAACCGGATCGTTCATCACGCCTTTGCAGGGGCGGGGGCGGGGGCCGCATGCGGACGGTCGGGCGCGCGCGCCTTGCAGACAAACGCCTCGCGCAGCAGCCAGACGTAGCAGAGCCCCACGGCAAGCGGCGCAACCGGAATCCCGCGCGCCTGCAAAACGATCGCCAGGGCGAACGGGATCGCCCAGACGATGGCCACCACCGCAGTTGCCGGACCTGACGCGCGCACGCCTCCGTCGCGCAAGCACCACACCAGCGCCGCGAGCGGAATGGCGAGGTCGTAGGCCAGCACATAGGGCGCGATCAGCACGGAGCCGAACGCCACCACCGCAGCCTTCAGCGGCCAGGACGCGGGGCCCCTAAGCACCGCCCACGTCGCCCCGATGACAAGGACCGCAACGAGACCCTGAAACGCCAGCGCCACATCGACGGAAGCGCCAAGGAAGCGCAGCGCGATGAACGGCGTCGTCATCTGCGTCACGAAGAACGCCTGCGTCGTTGAAAGAAAGGTCCATTGCCATTGTGCCGTCCCGCCCCACCACGCCTGCCACGGCTCGACGCCAAAGAAGACGAGGCTCGCCGCAACGAGCAGGAGGCCTGAGAGGGTCGCGGCGGCGAACGCGCGCCAGGCGCCGATGAGGATGAGCGTCATCGGCAACAGCACGCCGAGCTGCGGCTTGATGGTGAGCAGACCGATCAGCACGCCGGCCGCGATGGGCCGGGTGGGAAGCAGGCGCAGCGCGCCCACGAACAGAAACGCGAGGATCAGTCCGAGCTGGCCGAAGTTGAGGTTGACCCACAGTATGGGCGAGGCCGCCAGCGCCACGACGAGGCCGAGCTCCGAGCGCTTCGGCCAGCCGCCCAGGGCGGCGGCGAAAAACGCCGCCGTTCCCAGCGCCAGCCAAAGAGGAAGCGCCAGCAGGTAGGGCGGCAGACCGACGGGAGCGAGCAGAGGAAGCACGTTGGGCGGGTAGGAGAAGATCATGAACTCCTTGGCCGGCGCAAACCAGTCGCGGAGCAGCGCATTGTATGCGGTCACGTCGTAGAGAAGACCTGGCCGGCCCTCGAGCGCCAGCCGTCCGCCCGTCCAATAGTTCACGAAGTCGAGGCCGAGGTAGTAGCCGCGCTGCTCGAGAAGGTCGCCGCCGGGCCGGAAATAGACCGCCATTAGCGCGATCATGGCGGGCAGCGCCACCAGGGAGGCGAGCAGCAGGCAACGAACGAATGCGCGATCCATGCCCCGGCCTTTCGCAAAGGCCAGGAAGCTAGCGCCGGTGCAGTAAAAAAAGGGCGAATCTCAACCGCGAGAAAGCCGGCCGCCTGCGCTCCCCGTCAGCGGCTGACCCCGCGCCCGGCGCTTCAAGCGCTATACCAGCACCCACGTAACCATCAAGAGCAGCATCAATAGGATCCAGAGAGCGATCGTCTGCTGCTTGAGCTCGCTCATGGCACTCTCCCAGCCGAGCCATGCGACTTGAGAAAGACTATCCCCAATTCTGCCTTCGCAAAAGGCAGGCGGAGACTTTTTCTCGGAATTGCCGGGAGAGATTGCGCACGAAGGCGCCGCATCCGGACATGGACGGACTTGGACGTTGCCGGACATCGCTGCTTTCGCTAGCGTTTCTGGGACGTTCCCGATTTCTCGCAGCACCCTGCCTTATGAGAGCGCCGACCGCACAATGCCCTCAAACCCCTACAACGAGCATCTCGACAAGAACCCCGCCAATTATCTGCCGCTGACGCCGTTGCAGTTTCTCGAGCGCGCGGCGGCCATCTATCCCGGCCATACGGCGGTCATTCACGGCACGGCACGCGCGAGCTACGCCCAGCTCTATACGCGCTGCCGCCGGCTGGCTTCCGCGCTCGCAGCCCGCAACATCGGTCCCGGCGACACGGTCTCCGTCATGCTGTCGAACACGCCCTCCATGCTCGAGGCGCACTACGGGGTGCCGATGGCGGGCGCGGTGCTGCATTCGCTCAACACGCGCCTCGATGCGCCCATCGTCGCCTTCCAGCTCGATCACGCCGATTCGAAGGTGCTGATCACCGACCGCGAGTTCGCCACGACCATGAAGGAGGCGCTCGCGCAGGCAAACGTGAAGCCGCTCATCATCGACTACGACGATCCGCAGTTTCCGCAATCGGGCGAGCGGCTCTCCGATCTCGACTACGAGGCATTCCTCGCCGAGGGCGATCCCGATTTCGCCTGGCGCATGCCGGACGACGAGTGGGACGCCATTGCGCTCAACTACACCTCCGGCACGACCGGCAATCCCAAGGGCGTCGTCTACCATCACCGCGGTGCCGCCCTCATGTGCTACGCCAATACGCTCGAGACCGGCATGGGCCTGCATCCCGTCTATCTGTGGACGCTGCCCATGTTCCACTGCAACGGCTGGTGCTTTCCCTGGTCGTTGT
>CAYUBZ010000220.1:0-4331 GCA_964443205.1 uncultured Hyphomicrobium sp.
AAGGTCAATGGAAAGGCGGTCCAGTTCGACGGCGACCCGTCGATGCCGCTGTTGTGGTTTCTGCGCGACGTCCAGGGCCTGACCGGAACGAAATTCGGATGCGGCGTCGCCCAATGCGGCGCCTGCACGGTTCACGTCGACGACCAGCCGCGGCGGTCGTGCGTGACGCCGATCGGCACGCTCGACGGTGCGGATGTGACCACCATCGAAGGCGCCAACGGCAATGTGACGGAGGCCGTGCGGGCCGCTTGGATCGCGCTCGACGTTCCCCAATGCGGCTACTGCCAATCGGGCCAGATCATGTCGGCCGTCGGCCTCTTGAGCGAGATCCCCAAGCCGACGGACAAGGACATCGACCTCGCCATGAACGGCAACATCTGCCGCTGTTGCACCTATCACCGCATCCGCGCCGCGATCCATGACGCCGCGCGCCGCATGGAGGGCTGACCAATGGACGCGACCCTCACCGCCAATCGCCGGCAGTTTCTCGCGGGCTCGGCCGCCGTCGGCCTCGTGATCGGTCTTCACCTTCCCATGGGGAACCGGGCCGCCGCGGCGCAGGATACCGAGTTCGTGCCGAATGCCTTCCTGCGCATTGCGCCCGACAACACGGTTACGGTAATCAGCAAGCACATCGAGTTCGGCCAGGGCCCCTACACGGGGATTGCGACGATTCTCGCCGACGAGATCGATGCCGACTGGAGCCAGATCAAAGTGGAATCGGCGCCGGCCGATGTCGAGAAATACGCGAACCTTGCCTTCGGGGCGCAGGGCACCGGCGGCTCGACAGCCATGTTCAATTCCTGGGAGCAGCTGCGCAATGCCGGCGCCGAGGCGCGCGCCCGTCTCATCGCCGCAGCCGCCCAAGAGTGGAACGTCGAGCCGGGCGAGATCACCATCGAGAAGGGAGTCGTCAAGCACTCCTCGGGCAAGTCGGCGACGTTCGGCGCGCTGGCGGAGCGCGCGCAAGCGATCAAGTTGACGGGACCGGTGCAGCCGAAGGATCCAAAAGACTGGCGCCTGATCGGCACGCGTGTGCCCAAGGTGGACACGATTCCCAAGACCAACGGCACGGCGCAGTTCACCATCGACGTGAAGCTACCGGATATGTTGACCTGTCTGGTCGCGCGCCCGTCCCGCTTCGGGGCCAAGGTGAAAGATTTTGATCCCGCTCCGGCGCTGGCCGTGCCCGGTGTCAAGGAAGTCTTCAAAGTTCCCCAAGGGGTCGCCGTGCTGGCGGACACCTTCTGGGCGGCAAAGTCGGGCCGCGACGCGCTCAAGATCACCTGGAACGAGACCGGCACCGAAGCGCGCAGCAGCCGCGATCTCGTCAAGGCGTACGTCGATCTTGCCAAGACCACCGGCGCGATCGCGCGTAACGACGGCGACGTCGATACCGCCCTTGCGGGCGCAGCCAAGGTGATCGAGGCGAGCTACACTTTTCCCTATCTCGCCCATGCGCCGCTCGAGCCCAACGACTGCGTGATCCGCCGCACCGACGATGGCGGCGCCGAGCTCATGTTCGGCTCGCAGCTGCAAACCATCGATCAGGCGGTGGCGGCGCAAGTTCTTGGGCTCAAGCCGGAGCAGGTGAAAATCAAAACGCTGCTCGCGGGCGGCAGTTTCGGCCGCCGCGCGACGCCGGCCGGCGACATGGCCGCCGAGGCCGCACAAGTTCTCAAAGGCGCCAAGCATGCCGGCCCGATCAAGGTGATCTGGACCCGCGAGGACGACATCAAGGGCGGGCGCTACCGCCCCATCTTCGCGCACCATCTCAAGGGCGGCCTCGATGCGAAGGGCAACATCGTCGTTTGGGACCAGGTCATTGTCGGTCAGTCGTTCATGAAGGGCACGCCCTTCGAGGAGCACATGGTGAAGGAGGGTGTCGACAAATCCATGGTCGAGGGCGCGAGCACGCTGCCCTATCAGATCCCCAACCTGCGCGTGTCGGCGCATATCGTCGACGTCGGCGTCCCCACGCTGTGGTGGCGCTCGGTCGGATCGACGCACACGGCGTATGCGACGGAAGTGTTCTTGGACGAGCTCGCCGCAGCGGCCGGCATCGATCCGCTCACCATCCGCCGCAAGCTCTTGGAGAAGCATCCACGCCACCTGGCGGTCCTCAATCTCGCCGCCAAAGCCGCGGACTGGGAGAATCCGCTGCCCGAAGGCAAGGCGCGCGGCATTGCCGTGCACGAATCTTTCCGCTCCTACGTGGCGCACGCTGTCGAGGTTTCCGTCGGCGCCGACGGTCTGCCCAAGGTGGAGCGCGTCGTCTGCGCTGCCGATTGCGGCGTCCCCATCAATCCGGACGTGATCAAAGCCCAGCTCGAGGGCGGCATGGGATACGGGTTGTCGGCGGCGCTCTACGGCGCCATCGATCTGGAGGACGGGCGCATCGCGCAGTCGAACTTCGACGATTATCGCGTGCTGCGGATCAATGAGATGCCCGACGTCGAGGTTCATATCGTCGACTCGCCCGAGCACCCCACGGGAATCGGCGAGCCTGGGCTTCCGCCCATTGCACCGGCCATCGCCAATGCCTGGGTGAAGCTGACGGGCCAGCGCCTGTTCGCGCTTCCCTTCTCGCGGTCGGTCGGCGGCGCCTGAGGAGAAAAACTATGCGTGCGTTTCTGTTAAGCCTCGGCGCAGGTGCAACGGTTCTCGTCTCCGGCATGGCGGCTTCACTCGGCCAGACGGACACGTCGGGCGTGCTAAAGCCCGTCTCCGCATTCGCACAGATCGCCGATAAGAAAGAACGCGCGGTCGCCCTTTTCAACGAGGCGGGCAAGGTGATCCTCTCTCCACGCTGCGTGAACTGCCATCCCGCCGGCGACCGGCCGCTGCAGGGCGAGGACGGCCATCCGCATCAGCCCTTCGTCGTGCGCGGGGACTACGGTCTCGGCGCCGTCGGCATGCGCTGCACGACCTGCCATGGCCCTGCCAATTTCGATCCCGGGCATGTGCCCGGGCACCCGGCGTGGCAACTCGCGCCCGTAGAGATGGCGTGGGCCGGCAAATCGCTCGGTGAGATCTGTGAGCAGATCAAGGACCCCAAGCGCAACGGCGGCAAGCCGATGGCAGCGCTCGTGCACCACATGGCGGAAGATTCCCTCGTCGGCTGGGGATGGCATCCTGGTGCGGGCCGGACGCCTGCACCGGGGACGCAAAAAGAGTTTGGCGCGCTGATCAAGGCCTGGGCGGACAGCGGCGCTGCCTGCCCGGCGTCCTAGTGGAGGTTCGCTCATGAACGTCACCGTCCCGCAGCGTTCCGCAGCACCCCAGCGCGAGCCAATAGACGTGGCGCGAAGCTGGCTCGTGGAGCACGGCAAAGTCGCGCTCGCGACCGTCGTGGCGACCTGGGGCTCCGCCCCGGTGCCCGTCGGCGGCCAGCTCGTCGTCGGACCGGGCGAGCGGTTTCAAGGCTCGGTCTCGGGCGGCTGCGTCGAAGCCGACGTGATCGCCGAGGCGGCCGACGTCATGGCGAGCGGACGTCCCAAGCTTTTGGAGTTCGGCGTCGCCGAAGAGACGGCGTGGCGCGCCGGGCTCCCATGCGGCGGCACCATCAAGGTTCTGTTGGAGCCGCTGGCACGCGCGCGTGACGCCGGCTTCCTCGATCGCGTGCTGGCGGCGCGACGCGCGCGCGAACCACTTGTGGTGATGACCAACGTTGCGACCGGAACGCGCCGATTGTTCGAGCCGGGCCAGGCTCTGCCGCCCCAGGCAGCCGCCTCGATGGCGGGTGGCGAAAGCCAGCTTGCCGAGACGACCGATGGCCGTGTCTTCGTACAGGCGCTCTTGCCGCCCGTTCGCCTCGTCATCGCGGGGGCCACCAATATCGGACAGGTGCTGGCCGACCTCGGCCGCCAAATCGGCTACGACGTCATCGTCGTCGATCCGCGCGCGGCGTTTCTGACCGAGGAGCGCTTCGGCGGCACGCAAACCCTCACCGACTGGCCCGCGGTCTCGCTCGAGGCCTTGGGGCTCGATGCGCGGACGGCGGTTGTCGCGCTGACGCATGCCGCCCACATCGACGACGAGGCGCTCACCATCGCGCTGCGATCACCCTGCCTCTATGTGGGCGCGCTCGGCTCCAAGCGGACGCACGCCAAACGGCTCGAGCGCCTGGCGGCGGCGGGATTCGGCGCGGCCGAGCTGGCGCGCATCCATGCGCCGGTCGGGCTTTCCATCGGCGCCAAGGGGCCGGCGGAGATCGCCATCTCCATCCTGGCCCAGATCATCAAGGTCGCACGCGGAGCTTGAGCGATGGCGAAGATCGCCGCGGTCGTGCTCGCGGCCGGGCAATCGAACCGGTTCGGGCCACAGAACAA
>CAYUBZ010000221.1:0-4304 GCA_964443205.1 uncultured Hyphomicrobium sp.
GCGGCGGACCAACTTGCCGCGTTGGTCATTTTTTTGAGTGAGTTTGCCAATGCGCCATGTGATTTTGGCGGTGCTCGGTGTCCCATTGCTCTTTTCAGACGCCGCGTACCTGCATGCCGAAGATGACGAGGGCAAATTGGAGCTGGTTTGCGAAACCGCCAGCCATCCACCAGCATTGGCGGACAAACGTGCGCGCAGCGAGCGCCAAGTACTGGATGCCTATGATCAAGGCTCGCCAGAATGGTGGTTTCGAGCGTGCCACGGCGTTGTCGTCGAGAAGTTCTGCAGAGATCAGAAGGTCTTCACCCAGGGTCAGTCAGACGCGCCCACTGATCTTGAGCAACGGTTGAACGAGGAAGCACTTTGGTTGCGGATCTTGGGGCAAGCGCCGTTGCCGAAGCTTAGTCGCACGGACGAAGCAGACGCAGAAGTCGAGGAAGCATATCGATTTCTCTGGAGGCCGTCATTCTTCAGCCCACCAACGGTCATCGTCGTTCACAGGTCCGGCGACAAGCTTGGATTCTACGCGACGCAGTTCTGTTGGCCGCGCCAGAAGGTGCGTGAGCTGACCGAAGCGGAGTGGAAGAAGATTCTCGGGTTCTTGGAGGAATCAAAATTTTGGACCATGCCCACCTTTGGAGGGTCTAGCGGGCTGGACGGGGGGCAGTGGCTATTCGAAGGCTATTCCGACAAGCGCTATCATGTCGTCGATCGCTGGTCTCCGCTGGGGACGCCACTGGGCGAGCTTGGAAAATACCTCTTGGGGCTCTCGGAATTTAAGCCCTACGTCATCCATTGAGTCCGTCTTCAGAAACAACATGCGGCTTATGGACTGCTGCTCCGCTCCCGCAATGCATCGACGCTCCATGGCCCGGCGCCTGCAAACACGAGATAAAGGAAGACGAAGCAGTAGAGAATGGCGGCGTCGCCGCCGTTGAGCGCCGGGAACACGCTCTTGGGGGCATGCGCCATCCAATAGGCAAATGCCATTTCGCCCGAGAGGATGAAGGCCACCGGCCGCGTGAACGCACCGGCCGCCACAAGCGCGCCACCAACGAGCTCGATCGCGCCGGCGAACCAGATCAGCGAAAGGAACTCAGGGGCGTGCTCGGTTGGCGGAAACCCGAGCAGCTTTTGCGCCCCGTGCTCCAAGAACAGCACACCGGCGACGATGCGCAAAATGCTGAGGAATCGCGGCGCCCAAGCGCTCAAGGCTTTGCTTCGTTCCATGTCGTCCGCTCTCTTGTCACCTAGGTATACCTTATCCAGCAGTAAGCGCCGAGACGCAAAACAAATGCGCTCAGGACTGCCGCCTTGCATCAATTCGGTCGATCAGCTCGTCAACAATTGGACTCGGCGCGAAAGGGACGAACCGCATGGGCGCGCAAAACGTCACTTTCTTTCCAAAGATGCTCGGCCGCCGCAGCGAAAGCGTCACGCGAGGGGGGCTCATGAGAGGCGAGTAGCTCACGTTCTTGATGTCGGTCATCGCAATCCGGGCTTTCGATGCGCCGTTGCGCACGACCAGTGCATCGCCATCGTCCCACACTTCATCAACGAGATCGAAGACGAGCATCTTCATCACGACGTAGGCAAACGCCACAAAAACAGCGAGGAAGAAGACGAACGACAGCGGGAATTGAGCGGAGCCCGACCCCGTGAGCAGCGGGGCGACCGTCACGAGCAGCACAATTCCGAAGAACGCCATCGGAAAAATCCGCTTATAGTAGAACGTCATCTTCGATGATATGCGCTGCACAGTGGGCTCTCATGACGGACAACCGGAGACTTACAGTGGATAGCAAGACCAGGGAACAGTACCTCAAAATCGCACTTGTCGTCTTCGGCGTCATCTTCCTCCTCGTCTATCCGCTGACCATGATTTGGCCCGCGGGCTGGGTTTGGCATGGCGGAGAGGGCATCTATTATCTGCAGATGATCTGCGGGATCTATGCGACGCTCGGGGCATTTCTGATCGCTGCTGCAAGGAATCCTTCCGCCAATCGCAGCCTGATCGCATTTACCGTTTTGTCGAGCGTCGTGCACGCGGCCATCATGGCCCTTCAGGCGCTCAGTGACGAGCACGAGACCGGTCATTTCATTGGTGATATCCCGGCGTTGCTCATCGTCGCGGGCGTGTTGTGGTATCTGTCGCCGCGCGGGCACGACGTTGCCACGGCCGCGTAAGCAAAAAGCGCAACGAGGGCCGCGCGATCCGCGCCTGCGGCCGTCGTTAGCCTGACGGCGCCCCTCCATAAGCGCCGCTAAGCATCGCATGGGCGATCCACCTGATTTCAGGCCGGGCCGCTGAAATCGGTGTAGACTGCAACCATGCTAAGCGCCGACCGCCTTGCTAATTTTCCATTCTTCTCTCAGCTCACACCCAACGGGCAAGCGGCGCTGTGCGCGGCAGCCTCGCACGTTGCCCTTCCCCCGCGCACGCAAGTCATCCAGCGCGGCGACGAGGTCGCCGGCGTCTACCTCGTCGAGGCGGGCGCCTTGCGCATCTACTACATCAGCGCGGAGGGGCGCGAGGGCACGCTTTATTGGGTCGATGCCGGTCAGTCGTGCATTCTGGCGCTCAACTGCCTGTTCTCGCACATCGCCTATCCCGCCTGGGTCGAAACGGATCAGACCGAGACGAAGGTCGCCGTCATTTCAGGTGAGGTCTATCGCAGGCTCTATCTCGAGGAGCCAGTGCTCCAGCAATTCACCTTCGAGGCGCTGACGACGCGGCTCTTCGAGCTCATGACGCTCATGCAGGAGACGGCATCGCTCGGCCTCGAGCAGCGCGTTGCTGCTTTTTTGTTGCGCCGGAGTGCCAATGGCCAGTTGCTGGAAGCGAGCCACGAGCAGATTGCGCATCATCTCGGGTCGTCTCGTGAAGTGGTTTCGCGCGTGCTGCGAAATCTCGAGAACCGGGGGGCCATTCGCCTGTCTCGCCGCTCGATCGAGATCGCAGATGACGCAAAGCTCCGCGGCATGATCGAGCCGTATCTCGATCCCATGCTTTGATCCGTGACCGGTCGGCACGAGCGGCGCTCCCGCAAGGGAGGGCCGCCCTGCGCCGCCCGGCTTATTGCATGGACACAGGAATTCCGGCCTTTGTTGCGGTCTCCATCGTCATGGCCAGATGATGCTCGAACGCGGGTAGCAGGCTCGTCAAATGGGCTGCAATCGCCTCGGTCCTCACTGCCGGTAGCAGCGTCTTCTTTATGGCCCGGATGACGGCGCGATGATTGCGCGTCTCGAACAAGAGGTAAGCCTTGTCGAAGTCCGCACCCTTGCGGGCCTTGAGGTCCGCGATCACGGCCAGGTGCTGCGTGAGGGCCGCCACGGAAGCGGGCGTCTTGATCGGTTTGATATGGTTCCTTTCCAGGAGCTCCTCGAAGCTCTTGACCACGCCGCGATGATCTTCAGCGACGATTTGGCCAAGCTCTCTGACCTCCTCGGAGGCGCCAATGGATGTGCCGAGTTCCGCCACCTCGACCTCGAACAGATTGGTCTGGAGGTAGATGTAGGCGATGGCGCCGTCGTCGAGCTGCGGCGTATCGGCTGACGGCTTGGCCGGGTTCTTGGCCTGCCAGATCATCGCGCCCGTCATCGAACTGGGCTCCCCGGCTTGGGCAAGATTGGCACCCGGCAGGCAGAATGCCGTTATGCCGAGGATCGCACCGGTTGTGATGGCCAGGGCCGCGGTCTTGCGTGTTCTCGTCTGCATGTTCGTTCTCCAGTCTGTGTTGGCGACAGAATGGAGCAGATGTATCGGGCGCCCCTCGCCCTGGCGGGGACCAAAGTCACAAAGACCGCAATTTCGCCGTTGCCGCTGGCCTTGCGGGCGCAAAGACGCCAACGGCCGCGCGAGGCGCCCCGCGCGGCCGGTCGTCGATTGGTCCGAGCGAGACCTTATTGCCCTGCGTAGCGGTGATGACGGTGGGAACGGCTGCGCCTCGTCTGCTTGCTCGGCGGCTGCTTGCTCGGCGCCGGCACGGACAGCGCGAGCGCTTCCACGGGAGACTTCGGCACCAGATGCACCACGTGGAAGCCGTGCCGCTTCAGCTCCTCCAGGACATTGGGCAACGCCTTGGCCGTCACCGCGTGGATGTCGTGGAAGAGGATGATGCCGCCGCCCGTCTTGATGAGCCCCTTCAAGACATTGTCCGTGATCTGGTCGGGCTTCCTTGTGCGGTAATCCTTGGAGTCGACATCGATGCCGAAGACCGCGATGTTGCGCTCCGCGAGATACGCGCGCACGCGCTTGGGATCGCTCAAGTAGGGAAACCGGAAGAACGGCGCCACGCCGT
>CAYUBZ010000222.1:0-4287 GCA_964443205.1 uncultured Hyphomicrobium sp.
GCGCCCTCGAAAATGTTCAGAATCCGCGAGTCGCATAAGACGCGGCTGATCGGATACTCGAGCGCGAAGCCGTTGCCGCCATGGATCTGCAGCGCGTTGTCGGCGTTGGCCCAGGCGACACGCGCGCCCAGAAGCTTCGCCATGCCGGCCTCCAGATCGCAGCGGCGCCCCTCGTCCTTCTCGCGGGCGGCGAAATAGGTAAGCTGGCGCGCGATCATCGTTTCCACCGCCATCATCACCACCTTGTTCGCCACGCGCGGGAACGCGTAGATCGGCTTGCCGAACTGGTTGCGGTCGAGCGCGTACTTGAGGCCCAAGTCCATCGCGCACTGGGCGACGCCGACGGCGCGCGCCGCCGTCTGGATGCGGGCTGCCTCGAAGGTGTTCATCAGCTGCTTGAAGCCCTGGCCCTCGACGCCGCCCAAAAGTTGCGACGCCGGCACCTCGAAGCCGTCGAAGGAGATGTCGTACTCCTTCATGCCGCGGTAGCCCAAGACCTCGATCTCGCCGCCGGTCATGCCCTTGGCGGGGAAGGGGTCGGCGTCGGTGCCGCGCGGCTTCTCCGCCAGCAGCATGGAGAGGCCCTTGTAGCCCTTCTCGCCCGCGTTGGTGCGCACCAGAAGCGTCATCAGGTCGGCGCGCACGGGATGCGTGATCCACGTCTTCTGGCCGGTGACCTTGTAGGTGTCGCCCTCCTTGACGGCGCGCGTCTTGAGGGAGGCGAGGTCGGAGCCGACGTTGGGCTCGGTGAAGACGGCGGTAGGGAGGATCTCTCCGCTAGAAATGCCCGGCAGGTATTTGCTCTTCTGCTCGTCGGTGCCGTTGTTGAGGATCAACTCGCCGGCGATCTCCGAGCGCGTGCCCAGCGAGCCGACGCCGATGTAGCCGCGCGACAGCTCCTCCGACACGATGCACATGCTCTCCTTGCCGAGCGCCAGGCCGCCGAACTCCTCCGGCATGGTCAGGCCGAACACGCCGAGCTCGGCAACCTTGGCGATGATGTCGAGCGGGATGTAGGCGTTCTTCAGGTGCCACTCGTGCGCGTGCGGCACGACCTCGGCTTGCGAGAACTTGCGCATCTGCTCGTGGATCGCCGCGTGCGTCTCGTCGAGACCGGTGTCGCCGAAGGTGGTGGCGTCGGGTTGCGCGGCGATCATTTCGGCAAGCCGCGTTTTCAGCGACTGCGTGCTGCCGGCGGCGATCGTGTCGGCCACGTCGTCCTCGAAGCGGCGAATATCCGCCTTGGATACGCCGAGCGCATCGGCGCGGATGATCTCCACCTGGCTCATGGGGATGCCGCCGGAGATCTGCGCCAGGTACTCGGCGAACCCGGCCGCCAGGATCAGCTGCTCGAAGTCGCCGAAGCGGCCTTCCTCTTTCAGGCGCCCGGCCCAGGCGTGCATCTGGCGCAGGCCTTCGACCGTCGTCGCCAGCCACGCAAGCCCATGGGCCGCGTGCTGGGCCGCGTCGATGCCGCCCGCCTCCGCAACCTTGGCACGCACGCCGGCCTTGGCCGACTGCAGGATGCGGTCGGCAGCCGCGACCGCGCCCTGCGCGCGGTCAAGAAGGGCGTCGGGCCCGGCTGAAAGGATATCCGGCTCAGCCGTCAGCGCCGCAGTCGACATCGTGCTCTCCTCGTGGATGGGTTGGCCGTACCAAATGAGTCTCCAAATGAGTCTGGGCCCGTTTGGCACCGCCGCTCTTGTTGCGCTGCAGATTAATCGACTACCGCGCCAAGGCAATCTGCAGCTGCTAGCCGCCGCCCGTCAGCGTCTTGAAGAACCGGCGCGTCGCGGGGCGGTCCTTGCGCCGACGCCGGCCCGAATGGTCCGCCGCGGGACCCGGCACCTCGACGATCTCGACCACCGCCTCCTCCACGGGCCCCTGATAGGCGGCGTACTCGTCGGCAATGATGTCGGGGGCCACACCTGCGTTGCCGAGCCGGGCCCGGAGCGACCCCGCGGGTGGCGCCTCGTCTTGCTCCTGATCGGCTGCGGCGTCGGAGGCCACCGCGCGCTCGATAATGGTGACGGAGGCTTCCGCGGCCAGATCCTCGCCGAAGTCCGGCTCCAGGCTCTGCATCGTCTCCAGCGCCGCCAGCATCCGCAGGCCATCCTCGGCGGCCGCACCGAAGCGGCTGTCGAGGTCGTCCGCCGCCGGAACGGGTCGGGGCTCAATGAGCGTGATGCCGCGCAGCTTGGGCTTTCGCGCCGATTTATAGCCGGCGGCCCGGCCACGGCGCCCCTTGCGGGTCTCTTTACGCTTGTCTTTGCTTGCCACCAGGTCCACCGACACCCTTCGATCAGAGGTCTGATCACTTGAGGAAGGGCCCCAGTCTAAGTAAGGACTAGGCGCCCGTCCACGGCCCGGCGGCGGCGTCGACTGGCCCCGCCTTCCCCCGGACGGCGCGGCAACGCCGACATAGACGTGCCACAGGCGCGAGGCTAGCTTCCGGCCGCCGAGACCTAAGGAGACAATAGGCATGCAGCGTTACCGCACCGTGCTCGAAGCTATCTACCGCCTTTACGAGCACAGCGGATTTACCATGGCCGGCGCGGTGGCGTTCTCCTTCGTCGTCTCGCTGTTTCCGTTCTGCATCTTTCTCGGCGCGCTTTCGGGCATCTTCGGCGGACGCGAGCTCGCCTCCCAGGCGGTCGATCAGCTGTTTCACATCCTGCCGCAGGGAGTAGCCGCGGGGATCGCCCCGCAGGTCGAAGCCATCATGGGCTCGACCCGCATCGATCTGTTGACCGCCAGCGCCGGGCTGGCGCTGTTTTTCGCCACGAACGCCATCGAGACCTTGCGGGCCGCTCTCAACGGCGCCTACCGCGTCATCGAGAAACGGCCTTACGTGTTTTGCCTGTTGCGCAGCATGCTCTTCGTTCTGGTCAGCGCCGTCTCGATGCTGGTGCTGACGTGGGTGGTCGTCGTCGGCCCCGTTGTTGCCGCGCGCTTTGATCCCTCGCTGACGCAATCAGTTCTCAGGAGCACGTGGATGGCAGCGGCCCTGCGCTACGCATTCGCCGCGGCGGTCATCGGCATCCAGCTGATCGCATTCCACCTGTGGCTGCCTGCCGGGCGGCGCCGGATCAAGGACGTATGGCCCGGCGTGCTGCTTTCGGTGATCTTGTGGCTGACGCTCGCGGGCCTTTACTCCTACTACCTCAACTTCTCCGACTACACGCGCTTCTACGCCGGTCTGTCGCAGTTGATGGTTGCGCTCATCTTCTTTCAGATGACCGCCGTCATCGTGATCCTCGGCGCCGAGCTCAATCGCGGCATTCTCGAGTTGAAGCGTCTGGGGACCGCCGCGGTGATAGAGAATCACGCGAACGCACCAGGCGCGCGGAGGAGCTGAGGCGGCAGCGACCGTCGGCCGGCCGCATCGAGACGAAGCAGGCAGCGCTTACCGCTTGTGCATCTGCTGGCTCGCCTCGATCACGTCCTCGACGGTTCTGAGGCCCGTGGTCGGTGCCGATACCAGCACCGCCATATTGCCCGGCTTGTGCTCGTTGCGGTACATGCGCATGTGCGCCTTGGGAATCTGGTCCCAGGGAAAGACCTCCGACATGCATGGGTCGACGCGCCGCTCGAGCACCAGCTTGTTGGCTTGGCTCGCCTGCAGGAGGTTGGCGAAGTGCGAGCCCTGCACGCGCTTCTGGTGCATCCACAAATAGCGGGCGTCCATCGTCAGGTTGTAGCCGGTGGTGCCGGCACAGATGACGACCATGCCGCCGCGCTTCACCACGAATACCGACACCGGAAAGGTCGACTGGCCGGGATGCTCGAAGACGCAATCGACGTTGTTGCCCTTGCCCGTCACCTCCCAGATCGCCGCGCCGAACTTGCGGGCGTTCTTGAACCAGGCGTCGTACTCGGGCGTACCGACCTTGGGCATCTCGCCCCAGCATTCGAAATTCTTGCGGTTGATAATGCCGCGCGCGCCGAGCTGCATCACGAACTCGCGCTTGTCGTCCTCCGACACGACGCCGATGGCGTTGGCGCCCGACGTGGCGCACAACTGCACCGCCATCGAGCCGAGTCCGCCGGACGCCCCCCACACGAGCACGTTGTGGCCCGGGCGCAGCACGTGCGGGCGATGCCCGAACAACATGCGATAGGCGGTCGCCAGCACCAGCGTGTAGCAGGCGCTCTCCTCCCAGGTCAGGTGCTTGGGCCGCTCGAGCAGCTGGCGATCCTGCACGCGGCAGAACTGGGCGAAGGAGCCGTCGGGCGTCTCGTAGCCCCAGATGCGCTGGCTCGGCGAGAACATCGGATCGCCGCCGT
>CAYUBZ010000223.1:0-4274 GCA_964443205.1 uncultured Hyphomicrobium sp.
TCGTCCTGCGCCGAGGGCGCCTCGATCAGACGGATGCCGGCGAGCGCCGCGCGCACCGCGTCGCGGTCGGCGTTCACCGTATAGCCATGCCAGCGCCCCGTCGTCCCCGACGGCCGCATCGCCTCGGATACGAGGGCGGCACGGTCGGATTGCGCCCGGTCCGGCTCGGTGCCTTTGAGAATATGCACGTCATTCCGTTGCAGCCCGAGCCGGTCGAGCAGCGTCTTCAGGCCGAACTGGGGGTGCTCGGGATGGCCGGGGACGATCGTCTCCCAGCTTTCGTCATCGAGATGCGGATCGAGCCCCGGCAGCACGATGGCGCCCGCGGGCAGGCCGGCGACGGCGCGCATCAACTCCACCGTCGCGGGGATCGAGCCGGTGACGCCGGCGACGATGACGGGGCCTTCCGGCGGCGTCGACGCGAGGCGTTCTGCTTCCGCGACGATCGCTTGATTACGCCGCGCGGCGGGCGACAGCAGACCTGTCTCCGCCAGATGCGCCGGCCACGCCTCGGTGACGATTTTCAGGAACTCGATGGTGTCCTGCCAGTGCACCGAGAACTCCTCCGGAACCAGCTGCGACAGCCCGTCGAGCGCGACGTTCTCGGTCTCCACCATGTCCATGAGGCGCGCGAGCTCGGCGGCGAGGTGGGCGGCCTGCGCGGGCGTGTTGGCGCCGGCGGCCGTCGCCTGCGGCCCGAGGAAGGCCGCATCATCGCCAGGACGGCGCATCACTTGCGACCACTTGAGCACGAGCTGCGTCAGCGCCAGACGCCGCGCGATCTCGCTGACGGCCGGCGGCAGATCCAAGGCATCGTGCGCGCTGGTGTCCGCCAGCCCGGCGAGCAGGGTCAAGTCCTCCTCGCCCTCCGAGATCGGCCGGATGCGCGGCAGCAGCATGGCGCGCCCCGCCCCCGCAGCCAGGAACGCCTCCTGCATGGCGCGCGTGGCACGCCGCGTCGGCAACAGCAGCGTGATGTTGGGAAGATCGAGGGGTTGCGGCGCTGCCCCGCCGGGTGCGGGCAGGTCGCCCCTCAGGATGGCCGTCGCGATCGCCTGCAGGAAGGGGCGCCCCGGCGGCACGGTGTAGACGCGGGGGCCGCCCGCTCTATCGCCGGCGGGATGGTCCGAAGCGCTCTCAAGCGACGTCCTCACTCTCGATCCACCTTTCCGCCTCGGTCAGCGCTTCCGGCGTGCCAACGTGCATCCACAGGCCATCGAGGCGAATCCCAAAAAGCCGCCCCTTTTCGATCGCGACGTCCCAGGGCGCATTCAGCGAGAAGGCCCCTTGCGGCGCGCCTTTAAACATCCGCGGATGCGCGATCGAGACGCCGGTGAACACGAACGGCGCCATCTGCCGCTCGCCGCGCCGGATGAGCCGGCCATCGTTGCCCATCACGAAATCGCCCTGGCCCTCGTAGCCGAGGCTGGTCGCTGCCGACGCCAGCAGCATGAGACCGTCCATGGTAGCGCTGTCCCAGGCCGCAAACAGCCTTTGCAGATTGGAGCCGACGCCCTCGATCCACACCGAGTCGGAGTTGTGAATCAAGAAGGGGCCCGATCCGAGCTTGGGGAGTGCGTGAACGACGCCGCCGCCGGTATCGAGAATCTGGCCGCGCTCGTCGGATATGACGATCTGCGGTTTCTTGCGCTGCTTGAGGTGCGCCTCCAGCGCATCGGCCAGATAGTGGACGTTGACCACGGCGCGGGCCACGCCGGCCGCGGCGATGCGGTCGAGCACATGATCGATCAGCGCGCGCCCTTTGAGGCGCACGAGCGGCTTTGGGATGTCGGTCGTCAGCGGCCGCATGCGCTTGCCGAGACCGGCGGCCAGCACCATCCCCGCCTCGGGGCGCCATGGCGATGGTTTGCTCATGGGCGGATACCGCTGTCAGGCCGGCAGCTTGGCGCGCGCCTCGGCCGGCATATGGCGATCATACCAGCGTTTGAGCGGGGCAAGGTCGGGATGGGCAAGGTCGCGCTCCAGGTAGCGCCACAATCGCGGGACGTGGCGCAGGTAGGCCGGCTTGCCGTCGCGCTTGGCGAGACGCGCGAAGATGCCGAGGATCTTGGTATTGCGTTGCGCACCGAGTGCGGCGTAGGCGAAGGCGAAGGCGTCACGGTCAAACCCCGTCTGTCGCGCACTGACGCCGGCACAGTAGTGGTCGCGCAGCCGGGCTTCAAGCTCAGGCGGCACATCGATGCGCGCATCCTGCAGGAGGGAGACGAGGTCATAGGCCGGGGGGCCGCACATGGCATCCTGAAAGTCGATCACGCCGACGCGCGCAATGCCTTCGCGCTGCGGCAGCCAGAGAAGATTGGGCGAGTGGTAGTCGCGCAACACCCAGCCTCGCGGCAGCGCGCACAGCTTATCGAACACCGCGGCCCACAGCGCCAGGAACTCCGCGTACGCGTCTTGCGGCGCTGACGTGCCGCGGAGCGCGGGCCAGTACCAGTCGGGCAGCAGTGCCACCTCGATGCCGAGCGCGTCGTGATCGTAGGCGGGCAGGCGGTGCGCGCTTCCGTCGGGGAGGGCCAAGGTTTCGGGCACGGGGCTCGCCTGCAGCGCGACCAGCGCGTCGGTGGCGGCGCGCCACAATTGCGCCTGATCGCTCGCGCCCGTCCGTACCTCCTCGGCGAAGACGCGGTCGCCGAGGTCCTCCAGCAGCAGAAAGCCCTGGTCGAGGTCGTGCGCGTAGATGGCAGGCGCATTGAGGCCGCTTGCGCGCAGCGCCGCCGCGACCGCAACAAAGGGCCGCACGCTCTCGGCCAGATGCGCGATGCGGCTATAGGGCAGGCCGTTGCGGATCGCCGGGCCGTCGGGCTGGCGTGGCCAGTCCATGAGGATGGCGGATCTTTCCGGACCGTTGAGCCGCGCGTAGCGGCGCACCGAGGCGTCGCCCTGCAGGTAGCGCAAGCGCCACGCCTCACTCTCCATGCCAGCGCCTGCCACGAGATCGCGCATGGCGATCAGGCGCGCGAGCCTTGGCTCCCAGTCCCCGTGCCCGACGAGCGTGACGCGGCGCGTCGCGGCGTCTCCCTCGTCCTCCAGGAGAACCTCCAAGCGGCTGTGCGGGAGGGTGCCGCCGGCGCGCTCCGGCCACTCGATGAGGGCCAGCCCCTCGGTAAGCGCCAGGTCGAGCCCGAGCTCGTCGAGCTCGGAGGGCGCCTCCAGACGGTAGAGATCGAAATGCGCCACCGGCATGCGCTTGGTCGCATAGGTCTGCACCAGCGTGAAGGTCGGGCTGGGGATCTCCTCGTGCGCGCCATCGCTGAGCGCGCCGATCAGCGCGCGCGCGAGCGTGGTCTTGCCGGCGCCGAGCGCGCCGCTGAGCGTGATGAGATCGCCCGGCCGGGCGGCGAAGGCCGCGTCCTCGGCCAGGCGGACGAGCATGGCCTCGCTGACGCCAGTGATGATCTGGGAAACGGACATGGGGGGATCACTCTACGCGGCGGTGCCGCCCGCAGATAGCGGCCCTATGGGACCTTGTTGAGGCGTGGGCGGCGTGCCGCTCTTTCCGGGGCGGCCGTGCTCGGGAAGCCGCACGGTGACGCTGGTGCCGCGCCCGGGCTCCGACTCGAGCGAGACGGTGCCCCCGTGCAGCTCGACGAGGCTCTTGACGATGGACAGGCCAAGGCCCGCGCCCCTGTGGCCCGAGCCCTGGCTGCGGGTCTCGAAGCGCTCGAACACGCGCCACTGCTGGTCCTTGGGAATACCCACGCCCTGGTCCTCGACCGTGAACACCATCATGCCCTGATCGCGCCAGCAGGTGACGCGGATGGTGTCGCCCGCCTTGGAGAACCCCACCGCGTTCGACAGGAGATTGTAGAGGATCTGGCGCACGCGCGCCTCGTCGGCGACGAACTGCGTCACGTCCTCGGCAACCGCGATGTGCAGCGAGAGCCGCGCGCGCTGGGCCGCCTCGCGCACGCCGAGGATCGCCGCATCGATGACGGCGCGCACGTCGACCGTCCCCAGCTTCAGCTCCATGGCGCCGGCATCCATGGTCGCCAGCGTGAGGATGTCGTCGATGATGGCGAGCAGCGTCTTGGAGGACGCGGAGATGTCGCCCAAGTACTCGTGCTGCTTGGGGTTGAGCGGTCCGATCTGCGGATTGGCGAGCAGCTCGCTGAAGCCGATGATGTTGGTGAGCGGCGTGCGCAGCTCATAGGAGATGTGGCTGATGAAGGCGTTCTTCATGCGGTCGGCGGCGATCAACGCCTCGTTGCGCTCCTCCAGCGCCCGCTCGTAGCGCTTGGCGTCGGTCACGTCGG
>CAYUBZ010000224.1:0-4273 GCA_964443205.1 uncultured Hyphomicrobium sp.
CGGATGTCCATCGCCGAGCGGACGGCTTCGGGAATATTCGTGGGCCCGGGAATGAACAGATGCGTCGTCACGAGCATGTAGTGTTTCCTCCGAGTAGCCGTTTTGATCTTGTGCTTTTTTCGCCGTGCGTCGTGATGTTCTAGCGCCTCAAGGCCGATCCGTCGTCCGCGAGACGACGGGTTTCGTTAAACGCGATGGGGGCGGCTGTCTCGTGTGCGGAGCATCCAATTACGCATACGTTCGCGCAACACCCCATTGGGCAGCCGCCACACGCCGTCGGGTAGCGGTTTGGCTGGCCCTTTGGGTAGGATTTCCTACCCGGGCACCCAAGCTCGGTCCGGTCTTTGAGACAGGAAGCGGTGAGCGTGCCGCGCCCCTAACCCGCGGAAACTCTAGCCCTTCCGGGACGCCCCGCCAACCCACGCAAAGCCCGCGAGATCCGGTTTGACTTGATTGCCGGGACGGTCAGCGGCCATCCATGGTGGCCGACATGTAGAGCGCCACGGCCATCGCGCGGTTGGAGACGCCAAGCTTATCGTAGAGGTTCTTGAGATGGTATTTGACGGTGTTGCGCGAGATGCCGATGCGCGACGCGATCTGCAAATTGGTCCAGCCGTTGGCGAGCGCGACGAGAAGCTCGCGCTCCCGCGCGGTGAGATCTCCCAAGGGGTCGCTCGTCAGCGCCTGCAGATCGATGAAGGGCAGTGACATCCGGCCGCGGGCGACGGCAGCCAGCGTCTCCATAAGAATCGCCGGCTCATCGCTTTTCGGGATAAAGCCCCGCGCGCCGAGACGCACGGCCTGGCGCAGAACGTCCTTTCCCGGCTCGCCCGTGTAGACGACGACGCGCATGGGTTCGTGGCGCCGCTTCAGTGCCGTGAGGACGTCGGCACCTGTCATGTCGGGAAGCGTCCAGCCGATGATGGCGATGTCGGCGGGGTGCTCCTCGGTGAAGGCGAGGAACGCAGTACCGGTGGGCAAGACGCCGATGACCTCGAAGCGCCCGTCGTGTCCGATCAAGTCCTTGAGGCCGGCCCGCACCACGGGGTTCTTGTCCGCGATCACCACTTTGGGACGCGGTTCATTCGCCGGGGCTTGCGATGTGGGCTCTGCCATAGAGATGTTGGTAGCAGCTAACGCTGAACAATCGGTCATGAGGGGCCATCGGTGACAGGGGAGCGGGCCGCCCGCGGCTGCTTCCTACCCCTTTCCGGCGGTCTTTGGCGCTGCGGCATCGGCACAGTCGCGGTGCTCGATCTCCACGGTCGCGTGGAGCACACCGTAGCACGTCTTCAGGCGCGCTTTGATGGCAGCGGCAACTTGCTCGGGCGGCGCGGCTTGCGAGACGCGCGCATGCAGTGTCATCAGGCATCGATCCTCGGTCAAAGACCAGGCATGAACGTGATGAACGGAGAGGACCTCGGGGATGGCGGTTTCGAGATCCTTCTGGACGTCGCGGACGTCGAGCCCGCTGGGCGCCGCTTCGAGCAGGATATGGCCTGCGTCCTTGGTGATCAGCCAGGCTGAGCGCAAGATTATGAGCGTGATGAACATGGACAGCAGCGGATCGATCGGCGTCCACCCCGTCCATAGAATGACGACGGCCGCAACGATGGCGGCGACCGAGCCGAGCAGATCGCTCATCACGTGCAGCAGGGCTGCGCGCACGTTGACATTGCCCCGTCCGCCCTGCCGCAGGATCAGCAGCGTGGCGATGTTGACCAGCAATCCGGCGGTGGCGACGATGAGCATGGTGCCGCCCATCACCTTTACGGGCTCGAAGAGCCGCACAATCGCCTCATACGAGATTGCGATCGCGATGAAAAAGAGCGCAAGCCCGTTGGTGAAAGCCGCCAGCACCTCGAACCGGTCGAAGCCGTAGGTCCGCTTCCAGTCGGCCGGCCGCGTGGCGACACGGACTGCGAGCCAGGCAAGCGCTAGGGCAGCGGAATCCGTCAGCATGTGACCGGCATCGGCGAGAAGCGCCAGCGATCCCGACACGATACCGCCGACTGCCTCGGCGAGCATGGTCACGATCGTCAGCAGGCCGGCCCAAAACAGGCGGCGCTCGTTGAGATTGGCCGTCCCGTGATCGTGGTCGTGTCCCATATCCGGTCCAGGGCTGCTATCGTTGTTGCAGATATCCCACGCGGCCGTGCGAGGCCAGAGGCGGTGTCGCCGTCAGTACAAGTGCATTCTGTCAGCACGGCGGTTGCCATACACCTAAAGCCGGCCGCGGCCGAAAGAAGCAAGGAATGCGCATCTCACCCGCCCTGCGCGATAGCCTGCGCGCGCTCGCAGCGGCCCTGAGGTCGAGCGGCGACGCCGGCCGGCGCAACCACCCGGTCGCAGCGCTTGTGCTCGTCACCGTCTCGATGGCGCTCCTCGTCGGCATTGCCGCGGTGGGACGCAGCGCGGCACTGTCGGGGATCGATCCGCTGCAGGTTCTGTTCTTCCGCAATTTTTTCTGCGTCGTGTGGATGCTGCCGCTGTTTGCCTGGCGCGGCCTTTCGCTGGTGCGAACGGGCCAGATCCGGCTCTACGGCATGCGCGTCGCCTTGAGCTTCATCTCGATGATGGCGTTCTTCCAGGCGCTCGCCCTGCTGCCCATTGGAGAAGTCACGGCGATCAGCTTCCTTTCGCCATTGTTCGGCACCCTGTTCGCGATCTTGCTGCTGGGCGAGCATGTCGGCTTGCGCCGCTGGAGTGCGCTCGCCGTCGGCTTCATCGGCGCGATGATCATCTTGCGGCCGGCCGGCACCGCGTTCGGTCTCGGCCAGATGGCAGCCCTCGTCTCGGCGATGGCCGTCGGCGTCATCGGCCCGCTGGTCAAGCAGCTGACGGGGGCCGACGACGCCGACCGCATCGTCTTCATCACCAACCTCATCATGACGCCGCTGGCGCTCGTTCCGGCACTCTTCGTGTGGGTCTGGCCGCCGCTCACCATGTGGCCCCAGCTGTTGTTGATGGGGCTTTTTGCGGTGCTCGGTCACATGACACTGGTGCGCGGCTATGCCGTCACCGACGCCTCGCTGGCCATGACCTTCAAGTTCAGCCGACTCCCGTTCGCGGTGCTGGTGGGCTATCTCGTGTTCGGCGAGCTGATCGACGGCTGGACCTGGGTGGGTGCGATCATCATCTTTACGGCTGCCGCCTTCGTGACGCGCCGCGAAGCTCTTCTGGCGCGCGCCCGCGGGACCAATGTCACGGCGACCGATCCCCAGAGCTTGACGCCGCTGCGCCTCAAGGACTGAGGCTCGACGATGTTGCCACGCAACATGATCCGTTGATCCATCATCGGGTCAGGCTGGTTGCCATGCCTGCCCTGCTCACCTAAATCAGCCCTCAACCGCCGACCCCTGCGGTCCGAAGAGTTGACGCCGCCCCTGTGGGTGCGCAGGTGAAACCCGTCGCGTGGGATGGTCGAGAGCATGATTGCGGACGCAGGTAGCTTCTTCCAAAATATTGGCGACCATCTGGGCCTCAGCGCCTATTGGCTATCCGTCCTCAAGATCATCGGCGTCGATATCGTGCTGGCAGGGGACAACGCGGTTGTCATCGCCCTTGCCTGCCGCACGCTGCCGCCGCGCCAGCGCACCGTGGGCCTCATCCTCGGCACCGCGGCCGCAGTGGTGATGCGCATTGCCTTTACCCTCGCCGTGGGCTCGTTGCTCGGCGTTCCGGTTCTCTCGCTCGCGGGCGGGCTCATCCTGTTCTGGATCGCCGTCAAGCTGCTGCTCGCCGAGGAGGCCAGCGAGGAGAGCGTGCGCACAGGCGAAACCTTGTGGGATGCGGTGAAGACCATCGCCATCGCCGATGCCGTCATGAGCCTCGATAACGTGCTGGCCATCGCCGGCGCGGCGCAAGGGGCCTGGACCCTGATCGTGGCCGGGCTCTTGATCAGCATTCCGCTGGTCGTGGTCGGCTCGACGGTGATCATGGTGATGCTGTCGCGGTTCCCCCTGCTCGTGTGGGGCGGCGGGGCCCTGCTCGGCTGGATCGCAGCCGAATTGATTGTCCGGGAGAAGGTGCTGCAGCCGTATCCTGCCGGGCTTGCGGCATGGCTCGACGTCGATTGGCACAAGTTCGAGCTCTGGGTCGGCGCAGCCGGCGCTTTGCTCGTCGTTGCCGTGGGCGCCCTCATCATGCGGGCGCGCGGCGAGAGCCGGCGCGAGCTGGATTAACCGTTCTCCCGCCACCGCAGTGCGGCATCGCGTCTGCCGGAAAGTCGAGACTTGGCTGGCGCCGCTCAAACCGCCAATATCGGGCGCAG
>CAYUBZ010000225.1:0-4271 GCA_964443205.1 uncultured Hyphomicrobium sp.
CAAGCTGGTGCCGGGCGGCTCCTCGGGCGGCTCCTCGGCCGCCGTCGCGGCGGACCTGTGTCTCGCCGCCACCGCCACCGACACCGGCGGCTCCATCCGCCAGCCCGCCGCGCTGACCGGCACGGTCGGCATCAAGCCCACCTACGGGCGCTGCTCGCGCTGGGGCATCGTTGCCTTCGCCTCCTCGCTCGATCAGGCGGGGCCGCTCGCCAAGACGGTGCGCGATGCCGCCATCATGCTGAAGGCGATGGCGAGCCACGACCCCAAGGATTCCACCTCCGTCGACACGCCCGTGCCCGACTACGAGGCGGCCCTCGGCCGGGGCCTCAAGGGCCTGCGCGTCGGCGTGCCGCGCGAATACCGCGTGGAGGGTATGTCGAAGGAGATCGACAAGCTCTGGCAAGACGGCATCGCCTGGCTCAAGGCCGCCGGCGCCACCATCCACGACATCTCGCTTCCCCACACCAAGTACGCGCTGCCCGCCTACTACATCGTGGCGCCGGCCGAGGCCTCATCCAACCTGGCGCGCTACGACGGCGTGCGCTACGGCCTGCGCGTTCCCGGCAAGGACCTGATCGACACCTACGAGGCCACGCGCGGCGCCGGCTTCGGCAAGGAGGTGCGCCGGCGCATCCTGATCGGCACCTACGTGCTGTCCGCCGGCTACTACGACGCCTATTATCTGAAGGCGCAGAAGGTGCGCACGCTGATCAAGCGCGACTTCGACGAGGCGTGGACGTCGGTCGACGTGGTGCTGACGCCGACCACGCCGACGCCGGCCTTCGCCTTCGGCGAGAAGCTCGGCGATCCCATTGCCATGTACCTCGAGGACATCTTCACGGTGACGGTCAACATGGCGGGCTTGCCCGGCATCTCGGTGCCGGCGGGGCTTTCGGCGCAAGGAACGCCCTTGGGCCTGCAGCTCATCGGCAAGCCGTTCGACGAGGCGACGCTGTTCCGCGCCGCTTTAGCGATCGAGGACGCGGCGGGCCGCTTCCCGGTGCCGGAGCGCTGGTGGGAAGGGGACGGCAAGACACAAAAGAAGACACCGGAGAAGGCACCGGCGAAGAAGCCGGCCAAGAAGGCTGCGGCCAAAAAGACTGGGGCCAAAGCCGCCGCCAGACCGAAGACGGGGAGCAAAAAGAAATGAGTGGGCGAGCCGCCAAGGACTGTAGTGACATGACGCAAGTGCGCGCCGAGATCGACCGCATCGACGCCACCCTCGTCGACCTCATGGCCGAGCGCTTCGCCTACGTCGACCGCGCCTGGCAGCTCAAGGCCGACCCAAACGAGGCCTACGTGCCGTGGCGCATCCAGCAGGTGATCGACAGGGTCAAGGCGCGGGCCAAGGAGCGGGGCTTGCCCCCTGAGCTCACCGAGGCGCTGTGGCGGCAGATGATCGGCTGGTTCGTCCAGTACGAGGAGGAGAAGCTGCGCCGCCAGCTCGAAGGCAACGGCGGCGAACGGTGATGCACACGCGCCGTCCATGCCAATACCGATGGCCCGCAGGGCCCAGGCTGCGTCATGGCGAAGCCATGCTCCGCATGGACGCAGGCCCGGCGCGAGCGCCGGCTTTCACAGAGCAGTCGGTCAGTTGAGCAAAGCCTCTCGCAGCTTGTGTCAGTCTAAGAGAGCCAAATAATGGTCGAGATCGTCCCGTTCGACCCCATCACGCTCGTTTTGATCGCGCTCTTCAATCCCGTGGTGATCGTCGTGGCGTTCTTGATGGGACGCCGCGCCGACCAGTGGCAGAAGCTGATCGTGGCCGCGTTTGCCGCCTCGCTGTGCGGGTTCCTACTCTACTGGATCGCGGGCGCCGTCGGCCTGATGCCCATCCATGCGCTTGGCGGCGAGGCTGCGATCGTGCTCATGCAGTTCCTGTTCGGCTTGGTGTGGGCGGCGCTGGGGTATTTCCTGCGCCGCTGAGAGAGGCTTAGCCTTTCCGGTCAGCCTATCGCCGACGGAGTCATGCCCTTTGTTGCTGGCCGCTGCCAGTTTCCATTCCCTCTTCCCAGCAAGGCAACATGACGCAAAAGGCGGTGCCGCCGCCCGGCGCGGGCTCGAAGCTGACCTCGCCATTGAGCCGCTCGACAATCTGTTTGACGATGCACAAGCCCAGACCCGTGCCGCCTCTTTGGCGCGAGTCATTTGCGTCGACCTGGACGAACTTCTCGAAGACGCGATCCTTGAACTCCTCCGGGATGCCACGCCCGTGATCACGAACGCAGATTCGGACCATGCCATCCCGGTTTTTCACCCTGACGACGACCTCCGCTCCGCGTGGGGAAAACTTGATGGCATTCGACAAGAGATTGCTGACGACCTGGGCCAGGCGATGGGCATCTGCGTGAACGACGCTATGCGTCGCCTGATGGTCAAACCGGATCCGCACGCCGTAACCTTCGGCGAAGCCCCGGATGGCTGCAATCTCCTCCGCGACAAGCGCGCGCACATCGACCGGCCCAAGATGGAACACCATCTTTCCGAACTCGATCTTCTCTAAATCCAGAATGTCGTTGATGAGGCTTACGAGGCGGTCGCAGTTCGTTCGGGCAATCTTCAGCAGCCGCGCGGCAGACTCGGGCACGGGGCCAACGGCGCCGGCGGCGACCAGAGCGATCGATCCCAGGATCGAGGTCAGAGGCGTCCGCAGCTCGTGACTGACGGTCGCGATGAACTGCTCCTTCATCTGCTCGTGGAGCTTGCGCTCGGTGATGTCTTCTTGAACAGACACGAACGTTTCCACGGAGCCATCGGAGCTACATATTGGTTCAATCCTCGTTGCAACCCAAAATTTGCGGCCGGTCTTATGGTAGTTGAGGAGCTCTGCCTGAACCGGTTGTGCGTTCTGCAGTCTCTCTTTGATCTCAGCGACAACAGCTTGATCCGTCTCGGGTCCGTGAACGAACGAGCCCGGCGTCTTACCCTTGATTTCCTTGAGAGCGTACCCCGTCAGTCGGGTATAGGACTCATTCACCCATTCCACGCGACCATGGGCATCTGCAATGACCACTCCGTTTGACGTTCGCTCGACGACGAGCGCCAATTTTCTGATTTTCTCCTCGGCGTGGCGCTTCTCGGTGATGTCCTCTTGGATGTCGACCCATCCCCCGCCGTAAAGCGGCTGATTGGTGACGAGCACGATACGCCCATCCTTGAGATGCTGCGTTTCCGTAAAGGTCGCTCCGCGCGCGAGCTCAGCGAGGTGGTTCTTGATCCACCGACGCTGGTTCTCAATCTCCTCGGGTCCGTCGCGGCCCGTTTCGCGTTTGACATGATAGCGCACGATATCGGCAAGTGGTGTACCGGGCCGGGTCAAGCGCGCGGGCAGGTGGTAGATTTCTCGATAGAGCGCGTTGCAGATGATGAGGCGCCCGTCGGCATCGAACATCGACAGCCCGCGCGCCATGTTGTTGAGGGCGACGTCGAGGCAGCCGTTGACCCGCTCCAGCTGCTTTTTGTGCTCGAGAATCTCGGCAGTATTTCTCTTCAAGGCGGCGAGGGCGCGGCCGAGATCTACGACGGTCTTGCGTTCCGCGCTCGCGTATTCGTCCGAACGGCTCTTCGCAGGACGCGATCGGGGTTTTGCTTTGCTTGGAAAATGCGTGACTTGTGCATGTGTCACGACAATCACTCACCTATTGGCGCCAACCGATTGCCAGCCTCACAAGACAGGAGGGTCACTAACAAGTCGAACACTTACACGATCGGAATTTAGCGATTTTTATCTCTCCGTACGTGCACTGAGCAAAATCCGTGCATTTGTGCTGTCCCGGCGCCCCCTGCGGCTCGTGCCCGGGCTCGCATAGGCCGCGCTCGGGTATTGGCTTCGGCGCTGAATGCGGATCGCTGGCCCGCGCCTTACGAGAACTGCGACCGGAAGACGGACTTGATTTGCGCCAATCGCGCCTCGAGGCGCCGGACGCTGTCCTCGTCCGCCAGCTGCCGGGCAACGCCGATGGCGCTGTAGAGCGCTTCCTTCGCGTCGCTGTAGCGGGCGGTGACGTCGGACGCCGAGTGAGCATCGTACATGCGGCTATAGGCGTCCTCCGCTTGGCCCTCCAAGAACTTGAGCCGTTCGCGCTCGGTCATTGTCGCCGACCTCCCACAGTTGAAAACCTTTATGGCCCGGGGCGCCGCTAGGATAGTCTCGCCGGCTGCTGCGAGGCCATCGGCATCATTGCGCAATCGATGGGCTGAAGTGCTGACTGTCATGCTGATGCGCTTGCGCAACGGTTGCGCCCAGACGCGTCCGCGGCGGTTGTACCCGC
>CAYUBZ010000226.1:0-4271 GCA_964443205.1 uncultured Hyphomicrobium sp.
TAGACGATGCGGTTCGCGAGCGTCCCGATCCCGTCTATCGTGATCTCGATCTGATCGCCAGATTTGAGCCGATGCCCGGTCTCGATGCCGCTGCCGCCGGGCAAAGTCCCGGTGCCGAAGAATTCGCCTGCCTGCAGTGGCTCTGAGCGCGAGGCGTGCGCCAGGACCTCGCCCAGCGACCACTGGGCGCCTGCCGTCGACGTCTCGGCGATCAGCGCGCCGTTGAGGCGTACGCGGCCCTTGAGATCGCGCCAGCGCGGCAGGATCTCGTCGGCCGTGACGACGACCTTGGAGATGGCGGAAGCGAAGTGCTTGGCCTTCTGCGGCCCAAAGCCGGACGCCATCTCGGCGCGTTGCACATCGCGCGCGGAAAAGTCGTTGAGCACGACGAAGCCGCCGATCGCCGCCTCGGCGGCTTCGGGGCTGGCGTCGCGCAAAGGCCGCGCCAGCACAAAGCCCAGCTCCAGCTCGTAGTCGAGCGCGCGTGTGTAGGAGGGGATGGCAATCTCGTCGCCGTCGGTCGCAAAGGTCAGGTGGTTGCCCATGTAGTAGATGGGCTGGCGGTACCACAGCGCGTGCGGGCGGAGCTTGGGAAAGGTCCGGCCCGTCAGCGCCTCGTAAGTGCGCACGATCGGCAGGACACCCGGCATGAACTCACGCACGAAGCCGCGCGCGGCCGCGATGGCGTGCGCCTCGTACAGCATGAAGTCGCGGAAGGAGCGCGGCGCGAACGGCATCACAACATCGCTGTCGGGGGTCGGCTCGGGGTCGATGTCGCGCGCCGCCTCGGCGATGCGCGCGCGCGCCTCCGCCGGCGCGCCGAGCAGCGCCACCAGGTCCACCGCCCAATCTCCGGCGGCCTCCGGAGGAGAAAGCGCAAGCTCGGTCAAGCACTTGCGGACGGCGACCCAGCCCCGGGCACCCAAAAGTTCCAGATACAAGTCCGCCCCGCTCCTGACGCGCCGCAGCTTCATCCCCGCCTCACCTTGCTCGCATTGTCTTGGATCGTTTCAGATATTGGGAACGTGATAGAGTGTAGGACGTACTCAATCATTGGGGCCGTGTACCCGTAAACAAGAGGATTTCTCATGCACAAGATCGCAAAAGCGACGACCGTCATTCTTGCGGCGGCTTTCGTTCTGGCTGTTGCCGCTTGCTCCCCACCGACCCCGGCCGCGAATGATTTAGCCGGCACTTGGAGCGTCAGCGACACGTCCGGCGCGCCATTCGAGATCGTATTGACCGCCGATGGAAACGCGTCTGCCAATCGCAGCGGCGAGGCCCTGACAGGCACCTGGAAGGAAGACAACGGTGCGGCGGTCATCACGTGGTCGGAGGGCTGGACCACGAAGATCGCCAAGGAGGGCGACGCCTACAAGAAGATGGCCTGGGACAAGGGTGTGTCGATGGACAGTCCGCCCACCAACACCTCGGACGCGACAAAGAAGTAGGCCGGCCGCCTCGCGCAGAGGATGTGGGTACAAATCGGGGGCGCCGTCACAAGCGGCGCCCCATTCATTCCCGGCGCTCGCGCAGGAAGGAGCACCACGATGTCGATCACGTTGTCCCAAATCATCGTCTGGCTCATCATCGGGGCCGCCGGCGGAACACTGGCGGGCGCACTGGTGCGCTGGCAGCGCGAGGGCTTCGGCTGGTGGTCCAACCTCGGCATTGGGCTCGTCGGCGCCTTCGTCGGCGGGCTGCTGTTTCAGCTCTTCGGCATCCTGCCGGGGCTCGAGAGCATCGCCATCTCGCTGCGCGACATCGTCTCGGCGTTCGTGGGCTCGATCCTGTTTCTGCTCGGCCTTTGGATATGGCACCGCGGGCGATAGGGGCCCGCCCGGCACGGGGAGCCGGCCGCGCGCCTTGATTGCGGTCAATGCCGGGCATGCCCCAACCGCTAGGAACGAAACTGGAATTCAAATCCTGAACGGGAGCCGTCAGATGCAAGTCCGGATTGGGCGAAGGTGGCTCGTCGGCGCGCTTGTGTGCGCGGCCGTCGTCGTGCTGGGCGCGTTCGGCGCCGCCGCGACGAAACAGGACGAGACGCCGTTTTCGAAGCGCGACCCCTGGATGCCGGAATGGATGATGCGCGAGCCGGGCGGGCCAGGCCCCATGTCGCCCACCATGGCGGCGCGCATGCTGCGGCACGCGGAATTCTTGAACTTCGGCGTTCCCAAAGAGTACGAGGGCGCCCAGTCGACGGTCGAGTCCGACCGCAAAGTGATCGCTGCGGGCCGGGCCCTCTACCTGGCGAATTGCGCCGCCTGCCACGGCCCCGACGGTATGGGCGACGGGGACGCGGGGCAAGCCTTGTCGCCGTCGCCGGCGGTTCTCGCCTTCATGATCACGCGGCCGATCGCCGTCGACCCCTATTTGTTGTGGTCGATCTCGGACGGCGGCGCGCAGTTCAACTCCGCCATGCCGGCCTTCAAGGACAAACTGACGCGCGAGGAGATCTGGGACATCATCGCCTATATGCGGTCAGGCTTTACCGGTTTGGATTTGGAGATGCCGGAGCAATAATGGTGCTCCTCGTTTTGACGCGCGCCGACACCCATGATCGAGCTCACGCCCCCGTTCCGGCCGGCACGCGTTGAGGATGCCGACGTCCTCGCCGAGCTGGTCAACTACGCAGGCGAGGGCCTGCCGCTCTATCTCTGGAGCACCATGACGGAGGCCAACGAAAGCGCCTGGGACGTCGGCTGCCGTCGCGCCGCGCGCGAGGACGGCAGCTTCTCCTATCGCAATGCCGCGATCATCGAGCGCGACGGGCAATGCGCCGGCGCTCTCATCGGCTACGAGATTGCGGAGGCGCCCGAGCCGATCGCAGACGACATGCCGGCCATGTTCGTGCCCTTGCAGGAGCTGGAGAACCTGGCGCCTGCCACCTGGTACGTGAACGTGCTGGCGGTACGGCCGCGGTTTCGCAATGCCGGGCTAGGGGGACAGCTCTTGGAGCTGGCCGAGCGGACGGCGCGGGCGCTCTGCAAACGGGGCTTGAGTGTCATCGTCTCCGATGCCAACGACGGCGCCCGCCGGCTCTATGAGCGTTGCGGCTACCGGGAACGGGCGAGCCGGTCGATGGTCAAGGAGGGGTGGGAGAACGCTGGGCGGAACTGGGTTCTCTTGACGAAGGAGCTCGAGCCGCCCTTCGCCGCTTAGTCGGCAAAGCGCCTCAGGAGGAAGAGTGCCATGGTGCGCGTCGTCGGTATCGACCACATCTCGCTTCGCGTCGGTGACTACCGCAGATCGAAAGCCTTCTACGGCAAGCTCATGCCGTTTCTCGGCTTCAAGGTGCTCGACGAGTACCCCGATACCATGGGCTGGACCAACGGCAAGACGCGGCTGTGGATCGGCCAGGCGGACCCGGAGGGCAAGAAGCACAAGCACCGCATCGGCAACATCGGCTTCCACCACTACGCCTTCGAGCTCGAGAGCCGCAAGGACGTCGACGCGCTGCAGGCCTTCGTCCGCAAGCTCGGCGCAAAGATCGTCGATCCCGCGGGCGAATACTACGACGACTACTACGCGGTGTTCTTCCTCGATCCCGACGGTCTGAAGCTGGAAGGCATGAAGTGGGGGGAGCGCACCGCGCGCGAAGCGCGCAAGAAGAAGGTGGCGCGCGAAGCGCGCAATAAGAAGAAGGCGCCGCGCGAAGCGCGCCAGAAAAAGAAGGCCGTCAAGAGCGCGTGAGGGGGATGCGCGGCCGACGTTCAGGATTTGGTTGCGAATTGGCCTCATGACAGAGAGGTGCTTAGCGTTTCTCCGGAGGCCCATATGGATTTCCGCTCCGCGTTCTTGGTCGCGCCCGGCCAACAACTGAAGCTTTCCGGCATCGATCCCGGCTTCCACGGCCCGCACGGCAGCGAGGACGAGGCGAGATCCGACCTCGACGCCTACAAGGACAAGATCTCAAAGCTGCAGCGCACGCTTTACGGCGACCGCTCCAAGGCGTTGCTGATCGTGTTGCAGGGCATCGACGGCGCCGGCAAGGACGGCACCTGCTGGCACGTGATCAGTGCCATGGACCCGCAGGGCGTCAAGGTGACGGGCTTCAAGCAGCCGACGCCTGAGGAGCTGGCGCACGACTTCCTCTGGCGCGTTCACGTGCACGCGCCCGCCAAGGGCGAGATCGCCGTGTTCAATCGCTCTCACTACGAGGACGTGCTGATCGCCCACGTGCACGAGCTGGTGCCGAAACCCATGTGGGAGGCGCGCTACGACATCATCAACGAGTGGGAGCATCTGCTCGTCCAACAGAACGCCAC
>CAYUBZ010000227.1:0-2665 GCA_964443205.1 uncultured Hyphomicrobium sp.
GCTGGTCGGCGCCTGGTTGGCGATGTCGTAGAGCGCCTCGTCGCGCAGGATGCGCGCGCGCGGCACGTCCTGGCTTTGTGCCATGCGCTCGCGCCAGGCCGCCAGCTCCATCAGCACGGCGAGCGACTTGCGGCTCTTGACGCGCAGCTTCAAGCGCTGCCAGGCGTCCTCGGGGTGCTGCTCGTAGGTCTTGGGATCGGTGAGGACGCTCATCTCCTCGTTGAGCCAGTTCGAGCGGCCCGAGGCCTCGATCTCGCCCTTCAGGTGCCGGTAGACGTCGCGCAGGTGCGTCACGTCGGCCAGCGCATAGCTGAGCTGCTTCTCCGACAGCGGGCGCCGGCTCCAGTCGGTGAAGCGCGAGGACTTGTCGAGATCGACGCCCGTCACCTTCTTCACCAGGTTGACGTAGGAGATCGACTCCCCGAACCCGCACACCATGGCGGCGATCTGCGTGTCGAACACCGGGTGCGGCACGAGCCCGGTCTTGGCATGGACGATCTCGATATCCTGGCGGGCGGCGTGGAAAACCTTGACGATGCGCTTGTTGTCCATCAGCCCCCAGAAGGGGCCGAGGTCGATCCCCGCCGCCATCGGGTCGACGATGAGGGCCTCTTCTGGCGTGGCGAGTTGCACGAGGCAGAGCTGGGGCCAGAAGGTCTGCTCGCGCATGAACTCGGTGTCGACGGCGATGAAGTCGCTCGTCGAGAGGCGCTGGCAGGCTGAGGTGAGGTCTTGGGAGGAGGTGACGATGCGCATGCGGGCGCGGGTATAGCGCATGGAAAACGGTTTGTCGCGGGGTGCGCCGCCACCGTTAACGCTGGTGGCGCGAGGGACACGCTGACCTCTTTGCCCATCGGTGCGGTTTCGGCACCCACCGCCGCACCAGCCGGCACTGGTGCAAGCGCGTGCGTTAATCGCCGGGCGGCATTGCGGTGCGCGGCTTAAACCTCTCGTTTAGCGGCTTTTCATCCCTCCGATCCAAACCGGCGCGGTACCGGCACAATGGCGCGGCTTATCCCGCCGGATCCCGGCGTTCCCCTCGTAGCGGAGATTGAACCCATGAAAAGTTTGCCTGTGCTCGCGGCCGGCTTGAGCGTGATGATCGGATTGGCGGCGTTGGCGCCCGTCGCCGAGGCCAGAGGCGGTCACTTCGGCGGCGGCGGCCGCTTCGCCGGCGGCATCGATCGCGGCATCGGATGGCGCGGCGGTGCCTATCGCGGCCGCCGGATCTATCGCTGGGGCGGCCCAGCGGTCGCCGGCGCCGTGATTGCCGGCGTCGGCCCCTACTACCACACGGGTTGCGACGGGCTGTATGCAAGGGCCGCGGCGACCGGCAGCTCCTATTGGTGGGCCATGCACCACGCCTGCTACTACGGCAACTGAGCGCCTGATCGATCGCACGAACAGAAGGCCGGCGCAGGAGCCTGCACCGGCCTTCGCCGTCTGAGCCATCTCGCGGTTAGGGCAGCGTGAAGACGGTCAACGATCCACCGAGCGCGGTCTCCTCGTTGCGACCGGCGCAGTCGCTGATGGGGTGCGGCATTTTCGAACGAGCACGTCTGAGGTTTTCAATCCGAAGTGCCGATGGCAGCTGCCCGCCGCTTGACGGCGTGCGGCGCGTTTCATAGCGCCCGGCTATCGATTCCGGAGCAGCTCGATATTTCATCTCGCGGCCGCCATTGCGCATAACAGGCCCTGGGAAGCGCTGGCGCCGTCGCTGCCAGCCGCCCTCGAAAGCAGCAAGTGCAACGCACCCCCAACGTTAGGAGAATCGCAATGAAGACCATCCTGTTCGCCGCCCTGATCGCCGCCTCCGCTCTGACGGGCGCCGTCTCCGCCAACGCCGACAGCTTCGCGGTGCATGGCTACCAGGGCACGCATTACGGCAACTGAGCCGTCATGTAGCCAAAAGACGAGCGGCCGCAGGCGCCTCCCCTGCGGCCGCTTTTTTCCAAGAAAACTGTCACAAAAAACTTCTCCTGCATTCCCGATTTGCAGCATCCGTTTCGAGACTTTTAGCCGAAACAGCACTGAATTTTAAATCAAATTGGATCAAATGCCTCCGTTATCTCAGCGCCGGGTCGGCGCCCCGTACGAGTAACCGAGGATCTCAGTCATGTCGCGTTTGCGTATCGTCATCCCGATCTTATTATCATCATTCGCCATCCCGGCCATCGGCGAAACCGTCACCCCGCACTACTGCGCCACCTATGACAGCCCGCGTTGCGAGGCTGCACGCGCCCTTGCGTTCGCGGCCGCCCGCAACGCGGAGATCAATGCCTCCATCGCCGCCGTCAACACCGCGCGCATCGAGCTGGCGTTGAGCAAGACCCACTGCAAGAGCGCCAATTCGACCACGCCGCGTTGCGAAGCCGAGCGCGCGCACGAGCTGGCGCTCAGTCTCAGCCGCTGTAAGACTGAGAATTCGACCACGCCGCTCTGCGTGGCTGAGAACGCCAGAGCGTTCGCCGCCGCACGCAGCGCGGAGATCAACGCCTCGATGGCCGCGGTCGCCCGCTACCGCGCTCAGGCCCTGAACCGGACGCACTGCAAGACCCCCAACTCGACGACGCCGCGCTGCGAGGCCGAGCGTGCCAGAGCGTTCGCTGCCGCGCGTAACGCGGAGATCAACGCCTCGATCGCCGCGGTCCAGACCGAGCGCGCC
>CAYUBZ010000227.1:2765-4253 GCA_964443205.1 uncultured Hyphomicrobium sp.
ATCGCCGCGGTCCAGACCGAGCGCGCCCGGGCCTTTGCGGCCGCGCGTAATGCCGAGATCAACGCTTCGATTGAGACTGTCGCGTTCGCGCGCAGACAGAACGCGCAGATCAACGCCTCGCTCGACACCGTCAGGGTCGTGCACAATCGCGAGTTTGCGAAGGCCCGCAATGCCGAGATCAACGCCTCGATCGCCGCGGTCGCAGCCGAGCGCGCCCGCACCTTCGCCACCGCCCGCAACGCCGAGATCAATGCCTCGATAGCTGCTGCCTCCGCCCAGCGGGCCTTGCGGCTTGCGATGATGCGCAGGAATAGGATGCAGGCATCGGCCCGCAGCCAGCCGCCCTTAGAGACGGGTGCGATCAGCATCCCCGACACGCTGGATCGCGCGAGCGCCAACCCGGCGACGCGGTATGCGCGCCACGAAGCCGAGCCCTGCCGCGCGGCGGGGCGCCCGATGAACCCTCTGCAGTTCTCCGGTGCGGATGCACAAATCGATCAATCGATGAAGCCGGCCCTCGATCGCATCGTCCGGATCGCCCAGACGTGCCCGGCCGTGCTCATCGAGATTCATGGACACTCTGACATTTCGGGCCCGGTGCACGTCAGGAGGCATCTTGCCAAGCTCCGCGCCCAGGCGGCCCTCAACTACCTGGTCAAGGCCGGCGTCGATGCAAAGCGCCTCGCAGCGATCGGCCATGGCAGCACGGCTCCGCTGGTGACCAACGCCTCACGGGCCACCCGCGCCAAGAACCGACGCATCGAGATCACGATCAAGGACCCCGCCATGGAAGCCGCGGCCCGGCGCGTCATGTGGGATCTGGCCGAGCTGCTCGACCCGACCTACGTGCCGCCGCTGGCGCGCCTGAGCCCCTGATCGGTCAATATAAAAGCAGCAACGCTATTGAGCTGCGCGTCCGGGCCGTGGTCATGCGAGAGCGTGGCCCCGGCCCCGATGCATCCATCGAGCCGCGGCCACAAAGGTCGGCCTAGCGCAGGGCCATGCGGTCCGCGCCCAGGATTGCACCGGGTTTGCCGGGCGATCCCGCTTGCAGGAGCACGACGAGCCCGTCGTAGTTCTTGAAGTCTTCAAGCGGGATCGTCCGTGCGATTGGCTTGCCGTTCCAGTTGGCGATCGGCACGATGTCGCGCACGATGTTGGTGTAGGTCACGGTGCGCCGCGCGTTCTCGCCCCGCCCGATGGCGACGTCGCGCTCACCCAGGAACGGCATGAGCACGACCGTCGCTTTGGCCGCGGCACTTGCCTCCGCCCCGCCGACCGCCACGACGATGTTATTCCCATCGCGCTTGACGCTGAGAGGCACGCGCAAGCTCGCCGCCGTCTCGGCCACCGCTGCATCGATGGCCGAGCGTTGCGAGCCGACCGCGTGCTCGATGCCGTTGACGACGGCTTGCGGCGTATAGACCTGGCCGTCGCCGCGGCGCCCCGCGTAGGCTTCCTGGCGCTCGGTGAAGGCGTGCTTGGCAA
>CAYUBZ010000228.1:0-4237 GCA_964443205.1 uncultured Hyphomicrobium sp.
TGCGTGTCCGACAACATTTCGTAATAGAGCGTCTTGTACCTGTGGGCCTGCATGAAGAAGTGATCGATCGCTTTGGAGACCTCCTGCCCGCTGACCAGGCTGAGCCGCATCGCCCAAAGGCGCAAGGACTCCTCTTCGTCCTCCTTGAGCCTGCCGTCCCTGGCGATCTCGCTGAGGAGAGAGCAGAACCCTTCATACATTTTGAGTTTTTCCTGAAAGACGGCGACGCTCTTGTCGCGATTCATCTCGCTTGTCGTTTGATAGCGCAACAGCACGGCGGTGATCGTTATGGTCAACACCGAGCCCAGCAGGGCGGCCATGACCTCCTTGGCGAAAGGGGGAAAATCCTGAACGCTGAACGTCCGGAAAAAGAAGAATACAGAGATTGAGACGGCGACTATGATGAAAAGGAGTGGCCCCATCCGGCTCGTCATTTTTCCGACCCCCAGTTTCTGGCCCCAGGTAGCGCTCGAGATTAGATTTCCCGCGGATGCCAGCCCCCTCGCGGTGGTCCGAGCGGAATGTTAGTCCACGCGCGGTCGTGGGGCCAGCACCGGCGCGACGGCCTCATAGCTGCAACGCGATCACCAGCCCAACGGCGCCCGCAACGAGTGCCGCCGCGAGGCCTGAGCCCAGCAGCTTGCCCAAGCCGATCCCGCCGGCCGTGGATCCCAGCACGACCTTGGCCGCGCTGTTGGCCGTGACCGCAACGAGGATGGCCACGCCCGCGCTGCGCGCATCGAGGCCGCCCGGCGCGAGTCTCGCCAACGAAAGGCTGATCGCGTCCACATCCAACAGCCCCGACACCGCGGCGAGCGCATAGGTGCCTTCCGAACCCGCCCACGCCGCGACGCCCTTGGTCAGCGCCATGATAATCGCGAGGATTGCCCCGAACTCGAGCACGACATTGAGGTCGAACGGGTTCTTGAGGGCGAGAGGCTGCTCGGCCGGGCCATCGTCGCGCGCCCAGTTGCCGAGCAGCGCGGCGACACCCGCCTGTGCCAGCACGGCGAGCAGCAGCGGCACCGCCAGGATCTGCAACAGCGGCGTATTGATGAGGCCGACGAGGACGAGCACGCGCAGCATCATCACCGCGCTCGCCAGCATGATCGCCGCCGCGAAGAGCTTGCCCCGCTCGGGATGCTCGCGGGCGAGCCGCGCCATGTTGAGCGTCACCGCCGTCGACGACACGAGCCCGCCCGCGAGCCCCGACAGCAGCACGCCGAGCGAAGGCCCCGCCAAGCGAATCGCCACGTAGCCGGCGAACGACAGCGCGGCGATAAGGATGGTGAGCAGCCAGATCTCGCGCGGGTTGACCGGGAACCAGCGCACGAGCTCGCGATCGGGCAGCAGCGGCAGCAGGATCACGGTCATGGCGGCAAGGATCAGCCCGGCGCGCAGCTCCTCCCAGGTCAGCCGCTTGAGCCAGCCGTGCAGCGCCGACTTGAGCGCCAACAGCATGGCGGCTGCCACGCCCGCCGCCGCCGCCGCGGTCTCGTCCCCCATCACGGCAAGCGCGCCGAGCGCGAACGCCACCATGGCGGCGACGACCGTCGTCGCCCCGAAGCTCTTGTCGTGCTCCATCTCGCGGTAGCGGAAAGCGGCGATGGTGGCGGAGAACACGACGAACGCCAGCCCGAGGGCGACGGCGCCCCAGTCGCCGGAGCTGAGCGCGAGCGCGCCCCAAATGCCGCCCAGCAGTCCGGCCAGCGCGTGCGTGCGCAAGCCTGCCGCGCGGTCGCCTTCCGCTTCCTCGCGCTGCTTCCAGCCGCGCTCGATGCCGATCACCAGCCCGATGGCGAGCGCGACGGCGAGGCGCTGGATGAGCTCGAATGTGTCCACGGCGGCGACCTGGTGTCTCTTCAGGATTGGTGACGTTATCTTAAGAGTCTAACCACTTTTCATGCCGCAGTGCAGCGTCGCCGCTTGGTGAATGCGACATCGGGTCAATGGCTTGCAGCGCCGGCGGGTCGTAGGCTGCGGGCGGCTTGATAGCGGGCGAGCCTTGAGGTACGAGGACAGCGGGAGACAGGAACCCTAAAAAGGAGGGGCACGGTGGCGATCGATTTGTCTGGCGGCAATCCCGCGATGGACTATGCCGAGCACGCACGGACCTATAAGCAGTTTCTTCTGTTCGCGAAGGTCGGGATCGTGTTTCTCGTCGTTCTGCTGGCGGGGATGGCATATTTTCTGGTCTGAGCTTCGGTTCGGATCGCTATGATGGGTTCGCTCGCGAAGGGCACCGGTGAGCGGGTCTTGCAGGTCAACCGCTTTCAGGCGGTTGCGTTTCCTCCGCACAATCGGAAGGGTTCATGGTCACCATAGCTGTTACGGCGGAGGGGACAGACGAGCCGCGCGTCGCGGTCTCGCCCGAGACGGTCAAGAAGCTCGTCGGCCTGGGTGCCAAGGTGAAGGTCGAGACCGGCGCTGGATTGCGCTCGCGCTTCTCCGACGCGATGCTCAAAGCCCAGGGCGCCGAGATTGCGCCAAGCGCGGCGGAGGCACGCCGCGACGCCGACATCCTCCTCAAGGTCCGCCGCCCGGCGCCGGAGGAGGTCAAGGACCTGAAGCCGGGCTCGCTGGTCGTGGCCATGCTCGATCCATACGGCGACCGGGCCGGGCTCGAAGCGCTCGCTGCCACCAACGCGGCGCTGTTCTCCATGGAGCTCATGCCGCGCATCACGCGCGCGCAATCGATGGACGTGCTGTCCAGTCAGGCGAACCTCGCAGGCTACAAGGCCGTCGTCGATGCTGCGGCCCTCTTCGAGCAGGCAATGCCGATGATGATGACAGCGGCGGGCACGGTGCCCGCCGCAAAAGTTTTCATCATGGGCGCAGGCGTCGCCGGCCTGCAGGCGATCGCCACCGCGCGCCGTTTGGGCGCGCAGGTCACCGCCACCGACGTGCGGCCCGCCGCCAAGGAGCAGGTCGCCTCGCTCGGCGCCAAGTTCATCGCGGTCGAGGACGAGGAGTTCAAACAGGCGCAGACGGCGGCGGGCTACGCCAAGCCGATGTCGGTGGAGTATCAAGAAAAGCAGGCCGCGCTTATCGCCTCGCACATCAAGAACCAGGACATCGTGGTGACGACGGCGCTGATCCCCGGGCGCCCGGCGCCCAGGCTCATCTCGCGCCCCATGGTCGAGAGCATGAAGCCCGGCGCCATCATCGTCGACCTTGCTGCCGAGCGCGGGGGCAACTGCGAGCTGACCCAGCCCGGAAGGACGATTGAGCACAATGGCGTGCGCATCTTCGGACCGCTCAATTTGGCGGGTGCGGTCGCCGTCAACGCCTCGAGCCTTTACGCCAAGAACCTCTTGGCCTTCCTCGGCATCCTGATCGACAAGGACAAGAAGACGCTAGATATCGATTGGGACGACGAGATCGTCAAAGGCACGTTGATCGCCAAGGACGGCAAGCTCGTCCACCCGAGCCTGCAACCCCAAGGAGCCGCCTCATGAGGAACGCGCTCGCGATGCTTGTCGTGATAGTCGGAGGCCTCCTGGCCGGGACCGCGCCGGCCTTCGCCGCCGGCATCGGCGGCGCCATCGATCCCGTCGTCTACGAGCTGATGGTGTTCGTGATGGCGATCTTCGTCGGCTACTACGTCGTCTGGAGCGTGACGCCGGCGCTGCATACGCCCCTCATGTCGGTGACCAACGCCATCTCCTCGGTGATCGTGGTCGGGGCGCTGCTCGCGGTTGGGGTAGAGCATGGCGGCATCGAGTCCCTGCTGAGCTTCGGCAGCAACACCTACTCGAAGCTCTTCGGGCTTCTGGCGCTCGCCATGGTGGCGGTCAATATCTTCGGCGGCTTCCTCGTCACGCAGCGCATGCTCGCCATGTACAAGAAGAAGGGCGACAAGCGGTGATGATGCCAGCAATGTCCCCCAACCTCGTCGCGGCCCTTTACCTGGCCTCGGGCGTGCTGTTCATCCTCGCCCTGCGCGGTCTGTCGAGCCCGGCCACCTCTCGGCGCGGCAACTATTCCGGCATGCTCGGCATGGCGATCGCCATGGGGACGACGCTCGCGGTCGCGGCGCCGGAGCTTCCCATCACCTGGTACCTGATCGGCGGTGGCCTCGCCGTCGGCGGGCTCATCGGCGCCATCACCGCGCGGCGCATCCCCATGACGGCGATGCCCGAGCTGGTCGCCGCCTTCCACTCGCTCGTCGGCTTAGCTGCCGTGTTCGTCGCGGCCTCCGCGCTCTATGCGCCCGACTCCTTCGGCATCGGCACCA
>CAYUBZ010000229.1:0-4221 GCA_964443205.1 uncultured Hyphomicrobium sp.
GCGGCGCGCTCGGGCACCGCTTTGTCTTGTGCCGCCTTGTAGTGGAGCGGACCGCCCCGGAACGGCGCAAAGCCGGTGCCGAAGATCACGCCGGCGTCCACCAGGTCCGCGTTCTCCACGATGTGCTCGTCCGCGCACGTCTGCGCCTCGGCGATCATCGGCTCGACGAGCTCGCGCCCGAGCCGCTCCATCTCGGCCTTGTCGAAGTCAGAGTCGGATTTCTCCACCTTGCCGTCCTTCCAGACGTAGAAGCCCTCGCCCGTCTTCTTGCCGAGCTTGCCGGCCGCCACGAGCCGGTCCAGCCGCGAGCCCTCGGAGGGGAATTTCAGGATCTTCGCCACGTGCGCGCAGACGTCGAGCCCGACCGCGTCGGCGAGCTCGATGGGGCCCATCGGCATGCCGAAGGTGCGCGCGGCCTCGTCGATGCGCTCCTTGTCCTCGCCGTGCTCCAGCCGCTGCATGGCGCCGAACATGTAGGGCGTGAGCACGCGATTGACCAGGAAGCCCGGCACGGACTTGGTGATGAGCGGGAACTTGTCGATCGCCGCCACGAAGGCGGCGCCGCGCTTGACCTCGTCCTCGCGGCTCGACGCCCCGCGCACGACCTCCACCAGCGGCATGAGCGCGACGGGATTGAAGAAGTGCAGCCCGATCAGGCGGCCGGGGTCGGGAAGGCCCGCCGCGATGTCCTCGATCATCAAGGACGAGGTGTTGGTCGCTAAGAGCGCGCCCTCTTTGAGCTTGCCCTCCACCTCCTTCAGGACTTTTTGCTTGATCTCCAGGTTCTCGACGATCGCCTCGATGACCACGTCGGCGCGCGCCAGCCCGTCGCCTTGTGGGTCGGCGATGAGGCGCGCCTTTGCCGCGTCGCGCTGCGGCTTTGCCTTGAACTTGCGCGCAAACAGCTTGCCTTGTGCGGCGCGGCCCTTCTCGATCTGCTCGGCCGAGATGTCCTGCAGCGTCACCTGCATGCCGGACGCCACGCACCAGCCGGCGATGTCGGCGCCCATGGTGCCCGCGCCGATGACGTGGACCCGTTGCGGGCGCCAGCCGAACTTCTTGGGCGCCTGGCCTTTCAACAGCTCAGACAGCCAGAACACGCGCCGCAGGTTCTTCGATTGGTCCGACACCATCAGCGGCGCGAAGGCGCGCGTCTCGGCGGCCTTCAACGCCTCCTCGTTGCCGCCGTAGCGCTCGAAGAGGTCGATCAGGCGGAAGGGGGCCGGATAGTGGTCCTCGCGCACCTTCTTCTTGGTCTCACTGCGCATGCGCGCCGCCAGCAGACCGCGCGCCGGCCACATCGAGAGCACCGCCTTGGCGAGGCTCGCGGGCTTCGACTTGCGCTTGCGCAACACCGCCTTGCGCGCGGCCCAAAGCAGCGAGCCGCGGCTTTGCACGAGCTCGTCGATGAGACCCATGGCGCGCGCAGCCGGGCTCGAGATCATCTTGCCCGTGAGCATCGCGGTCATGGCGGCGGGAGCGCCCGCCTGCCGGATCGAGCGCGCCGTGCCGTTGAAGCCGGGGAAGATGCCGAGCTTGACCTCCGGGAACCCGACGCGCGTCGACGGATCGCGGGTGGCGATGCGATAGTGGCAGGCGAGCACCAGCTCGAGCCCGCCGCCCAGGCAGAAGCCGTTGATGGCGGCGACGACCGGAACGGGAAGCCGCTCGATGCGGTCGAACAGCGCGGTGACGGGCCGCAGCTTGTCGATGACGTCCATCTCGTTGCCGAGGTCGGCGAACTCGCGGATGTCGGCGCCGACGATGAAGCCCCGCTCCTTGCCGGACGAGATCACGAGCCCGCGAATCTCACGCGCGCGCGCCCCCTCCTCCACCTTCTGGACAATCTCGCCCAGCTCCTCCAGCGGACGCCGTCCGAGCGAGTTCTGGTTCTCACCCTCGCGGTCGAACTCGGCCCACGCGATCCCCCACTGGTCGACGAAGAAGCGCCAGTCCTTCAGGTTGGGAAGCGGCTTCGTCACGGACTTGAACATGCAATAACCTCTCCACACAGTCCTCCTCCTGGACGGGCCGCCGCGTTTGCGGACCAAGGGAACTGCTCTTTTGTAGCTACTCGGCCGCGGCGCTTTCGGCGCCGCGCGAATTGTGCCCCAAGCCCCCATAGTTGGGTTTGAGGTCGGCGGGATCGAAATCATCCACCGCAATCACGCGGGCAACCAGCGTCTCGACCTCGCGCAACTGCAGCCCCTCGCTCTCGGTCACGATCCCCTTGGCCATCGCCTCGCCGATCCAGTCGATGCCGTGATAGCGGCGGATCGTGCCCGCCCGGATGGCGCGCTCGAGCCTCTTTTCCGCCTCCTCGGCCGCGACGACCTTCTTCAGCGTCACCTCCAAGAGCCCGGTCGGGTCGTCGGGCTCATTGGACACAAATATATGCCGCGTCAGGCGATCGCGCACCTCCGGCGCATCGAGGACGAGCTTGACCGCGCGGTGGCCCACCACATCGCGCGCCGGGCGGTAGGGGCTGCCCAGCGGGAAGCACACCACGCGCATCAGCCAGCGTGCCGGCGCGTTGGGGAAATTGTCGACGACGCCGCGCAGCGCCTCCTGAAACCGAAAAAGTCCGTTGGCCGCCGCCAGCGCCACGAGGGTCCTGTCGCTCGACAGCCGGCCGTCGTCCTCGTAGCGCTTCAGGACACAGGCGAGGAAATAGAGCTCCGACAGCGCGTCCGCCAAACGCCCGGCGATCTTCTGCTTGGTTTTGAGCGCGCCGCCCAGCGTGGCGACCGTCAGATCGGCGACGAAGGCAAAGTTGCGGGCCGCCCGCCCGAGCTGGCGATACCAGTGCGCCATCTCGTAGGCCTGGTCGGGCGCGGGCACGAAGGCACCCCACGTGAGATTATGGAAGAACGCGCCCGTCGCATTCGACACCGAGAAGGCGATGTGGTCGCCGAACGCGGCTTCGAATGCGTCGAGCCCGCGCTCGGTATCGGGATCCTGCGCCGCCTGGATCTCCCGGTAGAGATAGGGGTGGGACCGGAGCGCGCCCTGCGCAAAGGTGATCAGCGTGCGCGTCAGGATGTTGGCGCCTTCGACCGTGATCCCGACGGGCACCATCTGATAGGCCGACTGCAGATAGTTCGCCGGTCCATCGCAGATCGCGCGGCCGCCGTGGATATCGAAGGCATCGTCGACGGCGCGGCGCATGCGCTCGGTCGTCTGGTACTTCATCAAAGCCGAGAGCACCGAGGGACGCTCGCCGCGCGACACCATCGACGCCGTCACCGCGCGCGCCGCCTCGCAGGCATACGCGCTCTCGATCATGCGCGCCAAGGGCTCCTCGATGCCCTCCATGCGCGCCACGGGGAACCCGAACTGCTTGCGGATGCGCCCATAGGCCGAGGTGAAGCGCAGCATCGCCTTGGTGCCGGCGGTGGCGGAGGACGGCAGCGAGATGGCGCGGCCCGCGGCCAGGCACTCCATCAGCATGCGCCAGCCCTGGCCCACCATCTTCTCGCCGCCGATCACCCAGTCGATGGGAATGAATACGTCCTTGCCCCAGTTGGGGCCGTTGGGGAACGCATTGCCCGACGGCAGATGGCGGCGGCCGATCTGCACGCCCGGATGGTTGGCCGGGATCAGCGCCACGGTGATGCCGAGGTTCTCGCCGCGGCCAAGAATGTTGTCGGGATCGAAGGCGCGGAACGCCAGGCCCACGAGCGTCGCCTTGGGCCCGAGCGTGATGTAGCGCTTGTCCCACGACAGACGGATGCCCACGATGTCGTCGTGCTCGCCGCGCGTGACGATGCCGATATCGCGCATGGTCGCCGCGTCAGAGCCGGACGTCGGGCCGGTGAGCGAGAAGCAGGGGATCTCCTCGCCCTTGGCCAGCCGCGGCAGGTAGTAGCTCTTTTGCTTCTCGGTGCCGTACTTCTCGATCAGCTCGCCGGGACCCAGCGAGTTCGGCACCATGACAATCGTCACCACATCGGGCGAGCGCGAGGCGATCTTGCCGATGATCAGCGATTGGGCCTGCGCGGAGAACCCGAGCCCCCCATGCTCTTTTGAAATGAGCATGCCGAGGAAGCCGCGCGACTTGACGAAGTCCCAGACCTCGTCGGAGACCTCGCGGTCGGTATGGCGCACCTGCCAATCGTCGATCATGCGGCAGAGCTCGTCCGTCGGGCCGTCGAGGAAGGCCTGCTCCTCCGGCGTCAGCACGATGGGCGCGATGGATCTCAGCTTGTCCCAGTCGGGCTC
>CAYUBZ010000230.1:0-4178 GCA_964443205.1 uncultured Hyphomicrobium sp.
GTCTAATCATGGAGTAGAGCTGACCTTAGTCTCGGTCCCCTGCCGCGACGACTTGGGCGCGCGGCCGATGGGAGCATTGTCTGCTGCTTCGTCGGATTCCGCCCGTTTCTGGCAGGGGCGGTCTTGCGGCGGCCAAAATTTACAAGTGTTCGCCCATCGTGCAAGGGGATTGTGCAGTGCCCGTCATTTGCCCCCCGTAGGCCGCTTAAAACGCTCGGCAAGAGCCACCATGAGCTTGACGGGCGCGGAGGCCTCAAAGGGCGCGATATGTATGAGCGGAAGCTTAACCCCGCCAAGCTCCGTCATTGGCGCGGGATCGGGAAAACGCTCAATTTGCTCCGGCGCCACCAGATCGGCGACGAGTACGAGCTCGGCGCTCTCCGCACAGGGCACCGTCACAATTCCGAGCCCGCGCACCTCGAGCTTGCCGCGGATCGTCGCAGGGGCCTCGCAGATGAGCCTTTCGCCCGTGCGCGTCACGGTCACGTAGTCGTCTGCAACCAGCATCGCCGGGCCGGCGGTGAGCGCCGTCGGCGCAAGCGCAAGACAGCGCAGTGCCAGGTCCGACTTGCCCGCGCCCGACGCGCCGCGGATCAGCACCGCGTTGCCCGCCAGCGCGATCGCAGTTCCGTTGTGGGTCTCAGCCGCGTCGCCCAACGGGCGCTCCTCCGCGCTGCGTCTTGTCGGCTAGAGGCAGGCGCACGATGAAGCGGGCGCCCGAAGGTTCGGCGCCGGGTGCGGCGTCTTCCTCGTAGCGGTTCTCGGCGATGATCTCGCCGCCGTGCGCGCGCACGATTTCGCGCGAGATGCTCAAGCCCAGTCCTGAGTTCTTGCCGCGGCTCGCGTCGGTCTCGGGGCGGTCGGAATAGAAGCGGTCGAAGATGATGGTGAGCCGGTCCTCGGGAATGCCCGCCCCCTCGTCCTCCACCAGGATCTCCACCCAGCGTGGCTTGGCGCGGGCGCGCACCGTCACCGTGCCGCCGTCGGGTGAGAACGAGATGGCGTTGTCGATGAGGTTGGTCAGCACCTGACCAAGCCGGCCCTCGTCGCCCACGATGGTAAAGGCGCCCTCGAACGGCTCGCGGTCGACCGAGAGCCGGACGTGGCGGCTGTCTTCCCCCAGAATGTCGTGGAAGATGCCGACGACGTTGCGCAGCATCGTCGGCACGTCGACGGAGCGCATCTCCTTGCGTGCAAGCTCGGCGTCGAGACGTGAGGCATTGGAGACGTCCGTGATCAGCCGGTTCAGCCGCTTCAACTCGTCATTGATCTGCTGCACGAGGTGGTCGCGCTCCGCGTCCGTCTTGGCGAAGCTCAGCGACTCCGCGGTGGAGCGCGCGGCCGTCAGCGGGTTCTTGAGCTCATGCGCCACATCGGCGGCGAAGCGCTCGCTCGCCTCGATACGCCGGTAAAGCGCCTCCGTCATGGCCTGGAACGCGCCCGCCATCTGCCCCACCTCGTCGGCGCGGTCGGCGAGCTCGGGCAGCCGCGCGCGCGCGCCGATGTCGTGGCTTGCCTGCTCGGCGGCGGCCGACAGCCGCCGCATGGGACCGGCGACTGTGCGTGCGAGCAGCAAGGACGTCACCACCAGCGCGAGCAGCGCCATGGCGGACAGCGTCAGGATGACGACGCGCTCCTCGCGCAGGATCTTGTCGATCTGGCCCGGATGCGTCGACAAGAGCAGCACGCCCTGGATGTTCCGGAAGCGGCGGATGGGCACGGCCATGGAGACGATCTGCTCGCCCTTCTTGTTGAGCAGCAGCATGCTGCGCTCGCCGCCCGTTAGCGCCTCGCGCACCTCCGGATAGGCCATGCCGTTGGCGGCATCGATCTCCTGGTAGACGGGCAGCGGCTCCTTGAAGAGGTAGCGGGTAAAGCGCGTCCAGAAGTTCTGCGGCTTGGACCGTTCGGGCCCGTTCGCAGCATTCTCGTTAAGCCTGGCGGTCAGGTTGGCCAGCGAGCGCGCCGTATCGACGATCAAGGTCCCGTCGCGCGCATAGATGCGCGCGCGCGTATCGGTGGGCTTGATCAGCTTGCGCAGGATCGGCGTCACCTCCTCGGGATGGATCGAGAGCTCGAGTGCGGCGAGCCCGTCTTCGGGAAAGTGGGGGGGCGACGCCGGCGTATCGGGAAGCTTGTCGGGATCCAGGACGATGCGCTCGCGCACCACGGTGGCGTTGGCCGCAATGGCGTCGGCGATGATCTCGCCCTGCGTCTTGAGTGCGTCGACCTTGGCGTCGATCAGCCAGGTGTTGACCCAGCCCAGGTAGAGGATGCCCAACACCAGGATGAGGAAGCCGATGAGGTTGGAGACGAGGATGCGCCGCAAGAGGCTCGCCGAGACGAAGCGCACGATCGGCTGGCGCTTGAACCATCTTTGCACCGGGGCGAAGCCGGCCGACGCCGCCGCGCCCAGCGAATTGGCCCGCCGCGACAGGGTCTGGGCTTGGCCCTTGAAGTGGGCGCCTGCCGCCGTTGCGGTGGTCGATAGCTTGTTGAGGCCCGCGCGCGCGCCGCGTACAGCGCCGCGGCCCGCCCCCGTAATCAGGCCCCAGACCGAGCTCGCGGCGTCGCTCGCGGCGCCTCGAAGCCACGCCAGCCCGGTCGGCAGCGCGTACTCCTCGGTTCGCTCCGACTCCAGCGCCATCGTCCCTCCACGCCTCAAGCTTCCTTGAAGCGGTATCCCACGCCGTACAGCGTTTCAATCACGTCGAAGTTGTCGTCCACCTGCTTGAACTTCTTGCGCAGCCGCTTGATGTGGCTGTCGATCGTACGGTCGTCGACATAGACCTGGTCGTCGTAGGCGGCGTCCATCAGGGCGTCGCGCGTCTTGACGACGCCGGGGCGCGAGGCGAGCGCCTGCAGGATGAGGAACTCGGTGACGGTCAGCGTCACCGGCTTGTTGTCCCAATGGCAGGTGTGCCGCTCGGGATCGAGCTTGAGCTTGCCGCGTTCCAGAACGCGCGCGGCCTCCACCTCGGGGCTCTGCGCCTCCTTGGGCTGGAAGCGGCGCAGCACCGCCTTGACGCGCTCCACCACGAGCCGCTGCGAGAACGGTTTGATGACGTAGTCGTCGGCGCCCATCTTGAGGCCGAACAACTCGTCGATCTCCTCGTCCTTCGACGTCAGGAAGATGACGGGCATGTCGGACTGCTGGCGCACGCGCCGCAAGAGCTCCATCCCGTCCATGCGCGGCATCTTGATGTCGAAGATGCCGAGGTCGGCGGGATCCTCGGCCAGCGCCTCCAGCGCCGACGTCCCATCATTGTAGGTGCGTACCTTGTAACCTTCCGCCTCGAGCGCCATGCGCAGCGAAGTGAGGATGTTGCGCTCGTCGTCGACGAGCGCGATCGTGCTCTTTTCTTTCATCATGTCCCGATCCTGCGGCAGAAGATCACCCCTGCCGCGCTTTATGGCTCCAAGGTGTATCAATTGTGGCGAAGCCAATTTCGTGATCTCTATCTGAACCTTAACTGAATGGGTAGGCAGCGGATAGCGGCAGGCGCGCATGGTGGACCAAGAGGGCGAGAAAGGCGGGGCTTTTTCGCAGGTTAAGCAAACCGCCGAGGCTGCGCGGGCCATGGTCCGCGCCGCGCTCAAGGGCGCGCTCGCAACGGTGCATAAGGTCTCGGGCCACCCTTACGCGTCGCTGGTACTCGCCGCAACCGATGCCGACGGCACCCCGATTCTCCTCATTTCCAAGCTCGCCGTGCATACCCAGAACCTCGCCGCCGACCCGCGCGCGAGCCTGCTCATCGATGCAACCGGCACGCAGGCCGATCCCCAAGCCGATCCCATGGAGGGTGCGCGCCTGACGCTGATCGGCGAGGCCCGGGCCACGACAAGCGCCACCGCGCGGGCCCGTTTCCTGGCGCGCCATCCCGCCGCCGCCGGCTATGCCGATTTCCCCGACTTCGGCTTCTATGCGCTCAACGTGCAGAGCGCCCACTACATTGGCGGGTTCGGCAAGATCGTCGACCTGCCAGCCAGCGACCTCCTCCTCTCGCTCGAAGGCGCCGAGGACCTGGTGGCGGCCGAGCCAGACATCGTGTCGCACATGAACGAGGACCACGCCGATGCGATCGCGCTCTACGCGACCAAGCTCTTGGGCGCTGCGCCCGGGGCCTGGCGCATGACCGGGATCGATCCAGAGGGCTGCGATCTGGTGCTCGGCGCGC
>CAYUBZ010000231.1:0-4172 GCA_964443205.1 uncultured Hyphomicrobium sp.
TGCAGTGTCACCAACGTCAGCCCGGGGGATACGTATTGGCCCAGCTCGACTTTGCGAATGCCAAGCCGACCGGCGAACGGCGCCAGTATCGACTTCTGAGCGATCAGCGCCTTGATGCGATTGACGGCGGCGGCGGCCGTGTCGCGCTTGGCGAGTGCCGTATCGACGTTGGCCTCCGAGGCAACCGACTTGCGCAGGAGATCGGTCTGCCGTTTGAATGCGACGTCCGCTTCTCGCTGCGTGGCTTCGGCGCTCGCCAGGTCGGCACGCTCGACCGAGATGTCGAGCTGAACCAGTCTCTTGCCTTCGGGGACCTCCTGGCCGCTTTCAAAGCCCAGCGACGTGACGATCCCGGCCACTTGCGAGGCGACATCGACGCCCTGCGACGCAATGAGCGTTCCAATAGCCGGCAGGTGCTCGACCCACTCTTGGCTGCGCGCAGCTTCCGCCGTGATGGTTGCCGGCGGCGGCACTTGGCTCGCCAGGAACCCCTTGATCATCTGGGGCTTGAAGACGAGCTGAAAGTAGGCGAGCCCGCCGATGAGGACAGCCAGGATGATGCTGGCAATGAGAAATCGCTTGATCATCGGGACATCCCCACACGAGACGAGGCGCGGGCCGCGCGCAATCGGGCATAACGGAACCGGGGGGACCGCTCTGCAGGACGGCTCGGGTTTAGCTTAAGGAGGGTGCGCCGTCAGCCGAAAGTTGTGGTCACGTCGCGGGCGCGTTCGCGACGGCCGCAACATGGAACCGGATTTGTCACATCACTCGGGTTTGCATGCTGATCGGGAAGAGAGGACGCGTCCTGGTTCACCGGGTCTGCGCACGGGACGTCGCCGGCCGCGGCCTTGCTCTCAAACCTTGAGCCGCTCGGCAAACCTTGTAAGCCAGGCGACCACGCTTTGAGGGCCCTCGAGATCGACCTTGGCCTGGCCGAAGTGCTCGCCTGCGACCCGCAACCCGACTCCACCAAGCTCCACCGCGGCGGCGAAGGCCGGCTCGTCGCCCGCGTCGTCGCCGATCATGATCGGTATGCGATTGCGGAATTGCGGCAGGGCGGCGAGCGCGGTGAGTGCCGTGCCCTTGGAATGGCCCGCCGGGACCACCTCGAACAGCTTCCGTCCCTCGCTCAGGACCAGATCGTTGCCATGTCCGTTGCGGTGCTGCGCCAGCGCGGCGGCGAGCTCCGCCTCGATGACGGGCCTCAGGGTCGGTGCTTGGCGGTAGTGGATGGCGAGGCCGGGGCCCTTGGGCTCGATGATCACGCCCGGCCAGTTGTGCGCAAGCTGCGTGATCTCGTCGATGAGTTCCTTGGGTATCGCTGCGGCGACGGCGGTAATCTCCCCGCCGGGCGTGAGACGCAGCTCGGCTCCGTGAACGCCGGCGCCGACCAGCTTGGCCGGTGCGAGGAGCGCATCGATCTCCGCGAGCTGCCGCCCGGTGATTATGGCGAGCGCCCCGTCAAGGCCCTTGGCGATGCGTCCGAGCAGAGCTGCGAGCCCCGCGGGAACAATGACGTCCTCCGGTGTGGCTGCGATCTCGAGCAGCGTTCCATCAACGTCGAGAAAGAGCGCGTACCGAGCCGGATCGCCCGCGAGGATTTCCGTCGCCGGGGAGGAACATGCTTCGATCTGATTGGACCCCTGCAAAAATCTGCCTCCTGGCGCCGCAAAGATGCGCAACGGGCGCGCGCTGTTCTTAAGTGGAACCCCTACTCATGACGGAAGCAACGTGCAAGGGGCGGGCACGCAATCGCTCAAAATGCCCATTTTCGCAGCGCGAGATCGGAACTGGCCGAGAGCCGCTTTTCGATCGCCTCTCGCGGCATGAGGCCGGTTTGGGTGTCCACGTGGGCGATGACGCTTGCCGCGTTGATGGTCGCCGCCTTGAGCGCCACGTCGCGAGCGCGGCCGAGCGCGAGGAAGGCGGCAAAGGTGGCTGCGAAGGCGTCCCCCGCCCCGGCAGTGCCCGCAACCTCGATCTCGACCGCAGGGCAGAACAGGACCTCGCCGTCGGCGCAGACGAAGGCGCCGCTGCCGCTGTCGGTCAGCACGATGTATTTGGTTCCAAGCTTGCGCAAGGCGTCGAGAAAGGCCGGCAGGCTCATTTCGTAGCCTCCGCCAGCGAGACCGCGCGCCACGAGCGCTGGCGGCTGCTCGCCGGGCTCCAGTGCCAGCGTCTGGCCGCCCTCGCCGAACTTGGCGACAAGCCCGGTGACCAGTACGTCGGCCTCCTGGCGGTTGATGGTGAGGATGTCGACCTGCGGCAGGCAGTCGAGGAACGCCCCGCCGCGCGCCGAGAGCTGCCTCACGCCCGGATTGACCGCGACCAGTGCGCCGTTCGCCTTGGCCTTGTCGATGATCAGCGGGTAGCAGTCGGCGGACTTGTTGGAGAGATTGGACACGTAGACGAGGTCCACCGCGAAGGCCTCGTCTTGAAAATCGCCTCGTTGCAGCAGCGTGTTCGCCCCGCGGAAGGTGAACGCCGCGGCATTGCGCTCGTGGGAGGAGACGAGCACGGAGGCGCCGGTCGGGGCCTGTGCGTCCCGGGCCACCCACCGCGTCGAGATGCCTTCATCCGACAACCGCGCCAGAATCATCTCCGCGCGATCATCGCGCCCCAGCTTGATCAGGGTGGCAACGTCCACGCCGAGGCGGGCCATGGCCACCGCTGTGTTGACCGCACCACCGCCGCAATGCGTGGAGACTTCCAGCGTTTCCGTCTTGCGGCCTTCCTCGAGCAGCAGGAAGGACGTCTCGGCGTTGAGCATGGACATGCGCTCGATGCGATCGCTCTCGATGATGGCGATCGTGTCGATCATCGCACCGCCGATCGTCAGTGCCTTCATCAACTCCTCTCAATTACCCCGCGTGCGCTCGGCGGTCGGCCCCTTGCGGGTCCCTTGACGGCGCTGGCTTCGTCGGCTGACAAGCCGCCCGAAGACGAAAGGGAAGCGAAAGACCCGATGGGAAAGCAGCTCCTGCCAAGAAGAGCGAGCGCCCGTCAATTCGAACCGAGGCGCGGCGATACGCGGGCACGCTCGATCTCCTGCAGCGCTTTCATGGCGCTCTCGGACGGCGAGCCGAACGACTTTTGCGGCTCGCGGCTGCGGACATTCTCCAGCGCGTTCAGAAAATTGCGGCACCATGCGAACGTATCATGGGTGCGGATTCCGGCAAGAAGCGCCCGGTGGCGTTCCTGGCGCTCCTGCAAACCCATCTCCAGCGCGACTTTGATCGTATCGGCCATCTCCTCGACGTCGTAGGGATTGACGACCAGCGCCTGCTTCATCTGCTCGGCCGCACCCGCGAAGCGCGACAGAATGAGGACGCCGGGATCATCGGGGTTCTGGGCGGCCACGAACTCCTTCGCCACGAGGTTCATGCCGTCGCGCAGCGGGGTGACGAAGCCGATGCGCGACTGGCGATAGACATCGACGAGCATCCGGCGCGGCGTCGAGCGGTGTATGTATTGGATCGGCACCCAGTCGAGCTCGCCGAACTTGCCGTTGATCGTCCCTGACAGCGTCTCGAGCTCTTGTCGAATGTCGACGTAGGCCACCATGGCCTCCCGCGTGGGCGGGGCGATCTGCGAAAGGATCACCTTGCGGCGGTAGTCGGGGTATTTCTCCAAAAAGCGTCCGAACGCACGGAACTTCTGCGGCAGGCCCTTGGTGTAGTCGAGCCTGTCGACGCCGATGATGCGGGTTACCGAGGGCGGTTGATCGCGGGTGCGTTTGGGGCGTGAGTCGATGAACGAGTCGACGTCGATGCCGACCGGGAAGCTGGCGATCGACAGCTCGCGATCAAAAGCTCTAATCCTGCCGTCCTGAAGAATGCGTCCGAACACGCCATCCTGCAGATAGTCGATGAGATTGGCGACGTCGGCCTTCGTCTGCAGCCCAACGAGATCGTAGGCGGCAAGGCCGCGCGCAAGATCCCTGTGCTCGGGGATGGCCAGAAAAGTCTGGGGCGGGGGAACGGGAATGTGCAGGAAGAACCCAATGGGATTATTGACGCCGAGCTTGCGCAGCTCCATGCCGAAGGGGATCATGTGATAGTCGTGAACCCAGATTACATCGTCGGGTTTCAGGAGCGGACGCAGCGCGTGGGCAAAGCGCTTGTTGACGTCGAGATAGCGCTGGTAGTAGCCGGCCTCGAACTGCGCCA
>CAYUBZ010000232.1:0-4155 GCA_964443205.1 uncultured Hyphomicrobium sp.
CCGACCGGCCCGATGCGATCACCATGAAGTCACCGATGGAAGACTTACCTGCCAGGTCGATCGTGATCACGCCCTCGGCCTTGGCCTCGTCGAGCCAATGCACGATCTCTTTGAGCAGAGCAGCCGGCTTGTGTCCTTTCGACAAAAGCTCGGCGGGAGGCGTGCCCCTTCGGGCACCCTCAAGTGCGGTCCGCATCGTGTGCTGGTTGTCCTTTCCTCATTCACCCCGAAAGGGCTGACGCCAAAGCCCCTAGTCCGTCCGGTGCACTCCGGCGCTTGTTTCGGCAGGTGCCCGGCCGGGCCCCACCGACGCAAAACATAAGCGCTGACCCCCGCCCGCATCAATACTTTTCCACGGGCGATGTAGCGGCAACGGGCCGCCGTTCTGACAAGAAACTGTTACATTCCCGAAGCTTATTGCCCGCGCTGGGCCCTGAGGGCGGTCGAGGACGCCTCCGACAGCCGGGTGCTGAGAAAGACCCATGCAGGCGGCTTGCAGCCGGGCAACAGGGCGGCGCAGTCCTCGGGGACACGCCTGCGGGCGAGGAAGCGGGCGGCGGGCGAGGCGAGCGCCTTCAGGTGCCAGCCGGGGCGATCGACCACGGCGATGGGCACCGCCCGCGCGATGTCACGCCAATGCTGCCAGTGGTGGAAGGTGGCGAGGTTGTCGGCGCCCATCACCCACACGAACCGCACGCGCGGGTAATGCCGCGTGACGAAGCGGATCGTTGCGTACGTGTAAGGGCTGCCGAGCCGGGCCTCGAAGCCGGTGATCTTGATGGCCGGACTGCGCGCAAATGAGCGGCTCGCGGCCATGCGCTCCTCAAGGCCGGGAAGCCCGGCGCCGGATTTCAGCGGGTTGCCCGGCGTCACGATCCACCAGAGCTGGTCGAGATCGAGGCGGTGCAGGGCCGTGAGGGCGCAGACGGCGTGGCCTTCGTGCGGCGGGTTGAAGGTGCCGCCCATGAGCCCGACCCGCTGACCAGGCAGCGCGAGCGGCGGGCGGGCTTTGAGGATGCCGGGGCTTTGCGTGGTGGATATGAGCATGGACCGTCGCGAGGTGGCGGTGGGCGGCCGATTGTAGGCGCGTACGACGCGCGGCGCGAACCTCAAATGCGCACCAAATCCAATCCGAATTGATCCGAACCACCAAGGCCGACAGGACATGCAACCTCAGTAACGGGAAGGTCATCATTGTTCTGCCAATCCTGGTGCCGGTCGGCGCCCCGCGAGGGGCGCGTCTTGGATTGGCATGATGCTGAACGACAACCTCCTCGCCTCGACGCTGATCGCGCTCGCGCTCTTCGCGCTGCCGGCAAGTGCGGTCGCCGAGTCGAGCGCCGAGAGCGAGATCAGAGCCGAGCTTGCCAAGTGGACCGCCGACTTCAACGCGGGTAAGGCGGAGGCGGTGTGCTCGCTGTTCGCGCCCGAGCTTGCTTACGACTTTCGCGGCTACCCAGAACGCGGCTATCAGGACATCTGCGCGCGCCTGCAGCGCTCGCTCGGCGATACGAGCAAGTCCTACTCTTACGCGCTCGATATTCGCGAGATCCTCGTTTCGGGCGATCTCGCCGTCGTCCGCCTGGTGTGGACGCTCACCGTGACGCTCCCCAACGGACAGGCCGTGACCTCCGTGGAGCCCGGCATGGACGTGTTCCGCCGGCAGGCGGACGGCACCTGGAAGATCATCCGCTATCTCGCCTACGAGGCGCCCGAGCGCGCCGCCGCCCCCGAGCAATGAGGTCTCAGCCTGGTCCACATGTTTGCCGCGCCATTTTTCAAGTCGTTGATTTGGCTCTTTGCCGCTTTCAAAACAGGAGGTGTCCAATGAAAGCTAGATTGTGCCTTGTTGCGTCCGTTCTTCTCATGGCTGCTCCAGCCTTTGCGCAGGAGCCGCTGGACAAGATCGGGTCCGAGCCGTCGACAACCAACGATCAGGCCGCCCCCGCGGCCACGCCTGATCCAATGGATAGCGTCGGCGCCGAACCGTCGACGCCCGGCAATCAGGCCGCACCTGCGGCTAGTCCCGAGCCGATGGACAAAGTCGGCACCGAGCCGTCGGCGCCCAGCAATCAGCCTGCGCCCGCTCAGCAAGCAGAGGTGCCCGCAGAGGTGGTCGTCACCGACCTCACAGAAACCGAGGATGGTAAGAAGCTGATCAACAAGTGGGGCGTCCCCGCCGACTCGGTGGCGCAGATGGACGTCTTTGACGCCAACGGCAAGAAGATCGGCCAGGTCGACGCCGTCCTGCAGGATAAGAACGGCGAGATCAAAGGCGTCGCGATCGGCTACGGCGGCTTCCTCGGCTTCGGCGAGAAGGGCGCCATCGTCACGCTCGATCAGCTGCAGCTCAAGGACGGCACCCTCATCACCGACGTCAGCGAGGACCAGCTGTCGAAGCTGCCGGAGTGGCTGAAGAAGTAAGTGCCCGGGATCTGACCCTCCGGGTCTGCCCCCGAGTGAAACTGTGCTGACGGTGTCAGGCCCAATTTGAGTGCCGGCTTCCAGCCGGACGGGTCTGACACCGTGTCTCCTGTAGAGCCGGCCCGTGCAAGGGGCCGGCTTTTTTCCATCGTTCGGCCCCCGTTCATCTGCATCACTGTAGCGAGCCCGGTCAGGCGAGCCCCCGCTCGCCCGCCCATTGGTCTTGTGAGCAGTTCGTCATGCCCAAACGTGGTCCAAAGGCCCGCGAGAAAGAGCCGTTGAGCCCCCGGATGCGCCGTCATCTGGGACGGCTCGGTGTGCGCTCAGCTGCCGACTACGGGAAATGGTGCCGTGCGCACGGCTTCGCCGCGACGACCGACAAGAGCCCCTACGACCTGGAGGAGGAGTTGGAAGCGCTGGCGCGCGACAAGGCCCGCGCCGCCCAGCAAGCGCGCCTGCACGCCAATCCGCGCAAGCTGATCGAGGCGGCCTGCTCAGGCGACATCGACGCCGACGAGATCACGCGTCCGCAGCTGCAAACCTTTTGCCGCCGCATTCAAGCCAGCGCGCCAGATGCCGCCTCGCGGCGGGCGCTGTGCAAGCTTCTGCTCAAGGTCAACGACGGGGCCGACTTTCTGCTGGAGGGCACCTCGCTCGGCGGCATCAGCTACATCTATGTCGACGCCCTCATCGCTCTCAACGCGCGGCGTTGGCAATGGATCGCTCCGCTCGACGATTGGCGGCCGGCCTCGCACAATGCCCGCAAGCAGTTTTCCTCGCTCGCCCGCCATCTGCTGGCGCGCTTTCCGGTGCCGGCCTTCATGGATCAGGCCTGGTTCCGGCGCGACGCGGGCTCCGAGCGCTTTCGCGAATGGTTCGTGCATCTGGGTGCGGGCAATAATATCCGCACCCTTCCCACGCCCATTCCCATGTCGAAGCTGATGGCGCACCACTTTCTGTTGGCACCCGACGATTACGGCATCGAGGGTGCGATCCGCTGGGGCCAGGTGCATGCGCTGGGCGGCGGCAGCCGACTGACGGCGGCGCTGCTCGGCACGCGCATCGGCCAGGACTTTGCCCGCAACGACTTCTGGACCTCCGTCATCCGCTTCTTTGTCGCCAACCCGCTGCTCGACCGGCAGCACGTGGGTCCCATCATCGACTATCTGTACGCCCAGAAGTTCGAGACGCGCGAGGTGATGGTCGGGCCGGGGCGGGTGGAGGTGCACGCCCCGCCGCAGCCGGGCCTCACCATGCGCGGGCGCACCGCGCAGAGCCTGCTCGCCCAGGTGGAGCGCTGGCACCGCGAGCTGGGTCGCGCATCCGGCGCAGACAGGCTCTATTTCCGCCGCTCGGGCGTGAAGGAGCTCGAGTTGAAAGCCGGCAAGGACGGCGAGAACAATTGGCGCATCCGCGAGCTTCTGTCGGGCGCCGATCTCGTGGCGGAAGGCCGCGTCATGAAGCATTGCGTGGCGAGCTATGCGCGCTCGTGCGCCAGCGGCCACGCCTCCATCTGGGCGATGGAGCTTGAAACGCCGCTCGGGAAGGAGAAGCGCCAGACCATCCAGCTCAGCCGCGACCACGTCATCGTCCAGTGCCGCGGCAAGCAGAACCGGCTGCCGACGCCGGCCGAGCTCGACGTCATAAGAGAGTGGGCGCGCTTTGCCGGGCTGACGCTGAGCCCCTATGTGCGCGCGGGCGGGTAGGGGAGGCGCGTGCGCGGAACACCTG
>CAYUBZ010000233.1:0-4151 GCA_964443205.1 uncultured Hyphomicrobium sp.
GCCGATCGGGTCAGGAGCGTCGTGCGTCAGGCGGCCATGTCGAACAGCAGGATCTCGGCGTCTGGTGACGTGCCTGCAAGCGCGATCACACCCGCCTCCTCGATGGCGACACCGTCGCCGGGATAGAGCTGCTCTCCGTTGAGCTTGGCGGTGCCTTGCGCGACCTGCACCCAGGCGGTTCGACCCAGCTTCAACATGTGCGACGCAGCCTCATCCTCGTTGAGAAGTGTGGCGTAGAAATCGACGTCGCGATGGATTGTCACCGACCCGTCGCGCCCATCGCGGGAGCCGACCAGGCGCAGCTTGCCGCGCTTCTCCTCGTTGGAGAACGCCTTCTGCTCGTAGCCGGGCTCCAGACCCTTGCGCTCGGGAACGATCCAGATCTGCAGAAAGTGCACGGGCTGCGTCTGTGAGGCATTGTACTCGCTGTGGCGGATGCCCGTCCCCGCCGACATGCGCTGCACGTCGTTCGCGCGGATCACCGAGCCCGTGCCGAGGCTGTCCTTGTGCTCCAGCGCGCCTTCCAGCACGTAGGAGACGATCTCCATGTCGCTGTGGGGATGGGTGGGAAAGCCGCCGCCCGGCGCCACGCGGTCGTCGTTGATGACGCGCAGCGGCCCGAAGCCCATGTGGGCGGGGTCGTGATAGTGGCCGAAGGAGAAGCTGTGGCGGCTGTCGAGCCAACCGAAGTTGGCGCGGCCGCGCTCCTCGGCTCTGCGAAGGGTCAACATGCTGCACCTCCACTCGTTGCACCGGCGGATGCCGGCTGCTCGGCCGTATGTATGGTGTGTCGACCCTTCGCGTACAATACCTGTCGGCGCCCGCAAGTGCCGGCCACCAGATCACAAGTTGAGCTGGTAGGAATGGGGCAGCCAGCGATAGCCGCCGCCTTTTAGCCGCTCCACGTAGCCGAGCGAGGCCCCGGCGCGCAGCCGGAAACACTCCCTTAAGGTCATGCGACGACACGCAAACCGCGTTTGCCGAGAATCTGCTATTCGGCCGACACAGGAGGAGCCTGTTCCTCAGGGAACAGCGCCGTGCACCGTGCGTCCTCTACGACTTCAGGTTGGCCCATGCGGCGAAGGCTTATGAAACAGCAAACCGGACTAAAGGACCATGGCGACTGGGAGCGTCACGCGCCACGGAAAGGAATGACACTCCGCCGAGACGTCGCATTCGACAGCCACGGCGTGATCTGCCGTGCGTGGGCCTATGCGCCTGCGCGCATCGCGACGCGCCCCGCGCCGTGCATCGTCATGGCGCACGGTCTCGGCGGCACGCGCGAGTGCGCGCTCGAACCCTACGCTCTGCCCTTCGCCGCGGCCGGCTTCTTCGTCTTGCTGTTCGACTACCGCAATCTCGGCGCCAGCGACGGCACGCCGCGCCAGCTCATAGAGATTTCCGGCGAACTCGAGGATTGGGCCGCAGCGATCACCTATGCCCGCTCCATGGACGGAGTCGATCCGCGCCGCATCGCGCTGTGGGGCACGTCGCTGTCGGGCGGGCACGTGGTGCTCGCCGCCGCCAGGGATCCCGGGATCGCCGCGGTATCGGCGCAATGTCCGATGCTGGACGGCGCCGCCGCGGCGCGCATGCTGGCGAAGGATGCCGGTCTTGGAACGCTCGTCCGGCTCGGCGCTGCCGGGCTCATCGATAAGGCGCGCGCGCTTCTTGGACTGAGCCCTTACTATATCCCGCTGGTCGCACCACCAGGCGGCCTTGCCGCCATGGCAAGCGACGACGCCTGGGAAGGCATGAAAGCGATCATCCCTGCCGATTGGCGCAACGAGGTCGCCGCGCGCCTGTTCCTGGTCCTGCCGTGCTATCAACCGATCCGCGCCGCGAAGTCCGTCAAGTGCCCCACGCTGATCATTGCCTGCCAGAAGGACAGCGTGACCTCGACGCAGGCCGCGGTCGCGGCCGCGGCGCGCATGGGTGACAGGGCTCGGCTGGTGCAGCTGCCCATCGGGCACTTCGACGTCTATCTCGGCGAATGGTTCGAGCGTTCCAGCTGCGAGCAGGTCGCGTTCTTCCGGCAAGCGCTGCAAGCGTGAGCCTGCGCTCACGCATTCGTGTAAGCCCCTCAATTGAGCCCATTGGGCCGCCATTAGGGCGTCATCGACCGCCACGATGATCTTGTCTGCGCAAACGATTGGACTACCTCTAGGGGCAGGCAGACCGTGCCGCGACCGGAGTCAAACGATATCGCCCGCGTGGCCCGGCTCGAGAGGAAGCGCCGAGAATGCCGCTTCTTTCGCTCCATGACGTCGTGCGCTGGAGCCTTGACCTTTCGTTACGATTGAACGGACGGCGTCCTTGAGACGTTTCCTCTCGATAACTCGAGCAAGGAGGAAACCGACCATGGCCAAAATCCTGTGTGTCCTCTATGACGACCCCGTCGACGGCTACCCCAAGTCGTACGCGCGCGATGATGTCCCAAAACTCGCCGGCTATGCCGGCGGCCAAACGCTCCCCACACCCAAGGCAATCGACTTCAAGCCCGGCGAGCTGTTGGGCAGCGTCTCCGGCGAGCTGGGCCTGCGCAAGTTTCTCGAAAGCCAGGGCCACACTCTGGTGGTCACGTCCGACAAGGATGGCCCCAACTCGGTGTTCGAGCGCGAGCTGCCCGACGCCGACATCGTGATCTCGCAGCCGTTCTGGCCGGCATACCTGACGGAGGAGCGCATCGCCAAGGCGAAGAAGCTGAAACTGGCGATCACCGCTGGCATCGGCTCGGACCACGTCGACCTGGAGGCCGCGGCTGACCGCGGCATCACTGTGGCGGAGATCACCTACTCCAACTCCATCAGCGTGTCCGAGCACGTCGTCATGATGATCCTGGCGCTGGTGCGCAACTACATCCCCTCCTATGGCTGGGTCGTTCGCGGCGGCTGGAATATCGCCGACTGCGTGGAGCGGTCCTACGATCTGGAGGGCATGACCGTCGGCACCGTCGGCGCAGGCCGCATCGGACTCGCCGTGCTGCGCCGCTTAAAGCCGTTCGACGTGAAGCTGCACTACACCGACCGGCATCGCCTGCCCGAGAAGATCGAGAAGGAGCTGGGCCTCACCTTTCACAAGGACGCCGAGTCGTTGGTGAAGGTCTGCGACGTGGTGACCATCAACGCGCCGCTGCATCCCGAGACCGAGCACCTCTTCAACGACAAGCTCCTCTCCAAGATGAAGCGCGGCGCCTACCTAGTGAATACGGCGCGCGGCAAGATCTGCGATCGCGACGCGATCGTGCGCGCGCTCGAAAGCGGACAGCTTGCCGGCTATGCGGGCGACGTGTGGTTCCCACAGCCGCCGCCGCAGGACCACCCGTGGCGAACCATGCCGCATCACGGCATGACCCCGCACATCTCGGGCACCTCGCTTTCGGCGCAGGCGCGCTACGCGGCGGGGACACGTGAGATTCTGGAGAGCTACTTCGCGGGCAAGCCGATCCGCCAGGAGTACCTGATCGTCGATAAGGGCAAGCTCGCGGGCGCCGGCGCGCACTCCTACAGTGCGGGCGACGCGACCAAGGGCTCCGAGGAGGCCGCGCGCTACAAGAAGCGCGTCTAAGCCGCGACGATGGCGCCGAGATCGGTGGGCGCGACCGACGTGCCGCCGACCGCGGCGTCATCGAAGGCAAGGCCATAGTCCTGCGCCATGTGTAGCATGGCGCGCTCGGCGAGCGCCGTGATCGTGAACAGCGGATTGACGCCGAGCGAGCGCGGCATCACGGCGCCGTCCACCACATAGAGGCCCTCGTGCACGGCCGTCGTGCCGGCGCGAGCGCCCGCATCGAACACTTGGCCCTTGTGATTGACGACGCCGTCGGCGCGCTCAAATCCCATGCCGGCGCCGCCCAGCGGATGTGCGGTGGCCGGCTGATGGCCCATGACCGTGCCGGCAAGCGGGTTCTTCACGTAGCTGCCGCCGGCTGCCTCCACGATCGAGGAGAGAACGGCATCGAGGCGCTTATAGACCGGCTCGTCCTTGGCGGTCGGCCAGACAAGCGACAACTGGTCGTCGTCGAGCACGAAGCGGCCAGACGCACTGTCGTGCGAGACGGCGAAGAACGTCTGCAGCTTGGCGAAGGGCCCCTTGTAGACGCCGTTGATCAGGCTCTGCAGCGCGCCGAGCAGGCGGCCGTTGGGGATGAA
>CAYUBZ010000234.1:0-4144 GCA_964443205.1 uncultured Hyphomicrobium sp.
TCCAGCATGCGCACGTCGAAGAATTCCCGCAGCTGGTCCATGATCAGCCACGGCGGCGTCGGCTGCTGGTTCATCGGATTCTTTCCGCCGTTGATCGGCAGCCCCGAGATGACGCCGACGACGCGCTTCTTGGGGTTGGCGAGCGCGTTGACGAGTTTGGTGACGTCGTATTCGAGGAAGGAGGCGCGGCCGGGCGAGAAGAAGGGGATCGTCTCCTGGTTGTCCGTCGAGTTGGTTGCGGTCAACCCGAAATAGCCAAGCTCTCCCTCGGCGTTGAGCCGCACGCCGCGCAGGCCCGCGGCAACGGCGCGATCCTCGGCGTCGGAGAATGGCTCCGGATCGAGGTAGGAGATCTCCAGCTTGCCGCCCGAGATGTCGCGGTAGTTCTCGAGCAGCGCCCGCACGCGCTCGAAATAGCGGGCTTGGCCCGGCGCCAGCTCGCCCAGCTGCTTGGAGAAATAGACCCGCACCGTGATCGGCTCGTCGATGGAGCGCAAAACCTGGCGCGTGCCGTCGGAGATGGTGAAGAGCTGACCCTCGGTCAGATCCGCTTGCCAGTTCCGCAAGGAGATCGAGGAGACGAGGTTCACCGACAGAAGGATCACCGCGGCGAGCGCAAGACCTCCCCAGGCGAGCGCAGAGCGGTTGAGCGAGGCGCAGGCTTTGGCGATCTGATCCCAGGCGCCGGTGAGGTGCGAGCGGATGGAATCGAGGAACGTATGCATGGCAAATCTCTTCTCAGGAGGCTTTCTTCTGATCGATGGCGATCACGTTGGCGAACAGCGCGAAGACGATGATCGATGCGAAAAGAACCAGCGTCGGCGCCTCGATCACGCCCCGCGTAATCTGCTCGAACTGCGACAGGAAGCTCATCGAGGAGACGGCGGAGGCGACGATGCCCGGTGCCCAGGCCTGCAGCGTGTTTTGAACGAGATCCACGCCGCTCATCACGAACAGGAAGCAGATGGTCGCCGCCAGGATGAAGGCGATAACCTGGTTCTTGGTCAGCGCCGACACGAACGAGCCGATGGCGAGAAACGCACCCGCCATGAGGAAGCTTCCAAGATAGCTCGCCAGGATCACACCATTGTCGGGGCTGCCGAGGAGATTGACCGTGATCCAAATGGGAAAGGTGAGCAGCAGCGCCAGCCCGACGAAGCCCCACGCGGCCAGGAATTTGCCGAGCACCGCCTCCCATGGCGAGATCGGCAGCGTCATCAAGAGCTCGATGGTGCCGGTCTTGCGCTCCTCCGCCCACAGCCGCATGGCGACGGCGGGGACGAGCAAGAGATAGAGCCAGGGGTGATAGGCGAAGAAGGTGGAAAGGTCGGCCTGTCCGCGTTCGAAGAACTGGCCGACGTAGAAGGCAAAGGCGCCCGTCAGCGCCACGAAGATGGTGAGGAACACGGCTGCCAGCGGCGACGCGAAGTAGGCGGCGAACTCCCGCTTGGCGATGACGGCCGTCGTTCGCAGCGTCTCAGGCATCCTTGGCACCCTCCATGGTCGTAATCTGGCGGAAGACGTCGTCGAGCTTGCCGCGCTCCACGAACAATTCGTCGACGGGCACATCTTTGGCGCGCAGCAAAGAGGCGATGTCGGTCACGATGGCCTGGCCGTTTTTGGGAATGGCCCGCAGCGCCACGTGGCGATTGGCCTTCTCCAGCGTCTCGACGCGAGCGACGAGGGCATGCGCCGACAGCATGTCGATGGCGGCGCGCGCGTGTTCCTCGGAAACGCGGATTGCGACCGCCCCGTGGTAGGGCACGCGACGCATGAGGTCCTCGGCCGTGCCGTCGGCGACGATGCGCCCTTTGTTGATCACCACTGCGCGGGTGCAGGCGGCCTCGACCTCCTCCAGAATGTGGGTCGAGACGATGATGGCCTTCTCGGCGGCCATCTCCTTGATCAGGTTGCGGACATGGTGCTTCTGGTTGGGATCGAGGCCGTCTGTCGGCTCGTCCATGATGAGGACGGGGGGATCGTGCAGAACGGCCTGTGCGAGCCCGACGCGCCGCTTGAAGCCTTTGGACAGCGTCTCGATGCGCTGGTCGAGCACGGTCTCGAGTTGCGTTTTCTCGACGGCGGCGGCAACGCGCGTCTCGCGCTCCTTGCCGTCGATCCCACGCACGGCGGCGATGAACGCCAGAAACGATCTCGGCGTCATTTCCGCATAGAGCGGTGCGCCCTCCGGCAGATAGCCGAGCCGGCTTTTGGCCGCCCTGGGATGCTCCTGAACGTCGATCCCGCAGATCTTCGACGTCCCATGATCGGGTTCCAAGAAGCCCGTGATCATCTTCATGGTGGTCGATTTGCCGGCGCCGTTCGGTCCGAGAAACCCCAAGACCTCTCCCTTGCGCACGCAAAGCGAAATGCCGTCGACGGCTGCGATCGGTCCGAACGACTTGCGCAGCTCGTGCGACTCGACAAGCACGGTCATGTCCTCACCCTCCCCGTTTGGATGGCACGCGCGCGCAAAGCGGCGGGCGCCGGTTGGCCACCCAGTCAGGTGCTCGATTCTGTATCGGCCGGTAGAGGTCGAGCGGAGACCGCTCGCGACGAGCGCGGGAGACGGTGGCATCGGTTTGCCACGCCCCGGGTCGCCGCTCCCCATCGGCGCAAGCCTATTTTGATAAATCTGCGCGGCTATGGCAGCTTAATTTTTCGTCAGGTTTTACAGAGCCTAGCCGTTCGCGGTCGCGCTGGCTCCGCCTCGCCGCGTGCCGCGTCTCCATGCAATCAGCTTGACAGACGCGCGCGCGATCTGGTCCAGTACGCCCCGTGCTGGTCCACCGGTGCTCGCGCACCGATGGTGAAAAGGGAACACGGTAAGGCGTTAAGTCGCGCCCCAAGCCGTGGCTGCCCCCGCAACTGTAAGCGGCAAGCTTATCTCCGCTTATGCCACTGACGGTCTCGCGTTGGGCCCGTTGGGAAGGTCGGAGAAAAGCGCTCGAGCCGTGAGCCAGGAGACCTGCCGGCACGCGTCGCCCATCTTCCGTACGGGGCGTGCGGCAGAACGGACAACCGTAGTGGCGACTGATGTGCAACCGGTGGGGAGCTACGTCAGACATGCCTTGTTACGGTGTCACCATCTGACACTCGTTGATTGAGATCACGCAGCGGCAGGACCGCGGCGGGCTTTCCGCTGCGCGCCGGCCTCAGCGGGTCTCGAAGCGTTGTTGTTGAGGCGTCTCGACTGGCTTCCCGTCCAAGTCGCGTAACGGGGGTCGCTTATGTTGTTGCGTATGTGTTGGCGTTCGCGCCGTACAATCGTTTGCTGCAAATCTACTCGTCTTCTCATGGCTACGGCCGCACTTTCGCTGTTTGCACCATCGGCATCCGCCCAGGATGAGACCGAGCTGCCGCCCATCGTGGTGGAAGGGGCGACGCTGGAGGCGCCGCCGGCCAAGACGAAAAAGAAGAAGGCGCAGGGCTTTAGCGAGAGCGAAGGGCAATCTGCGGCCGCGGCCGGGGAGAGCACCGCAGAGGGGCAAGCGCAGACCACTGGCTCCGTTGCCGGCGTTCCGCTCGACGAGCTCGGGTCAGCCGTCAGCGTGGTCAAAGGCGAAGACTTGCGCGCCCAGCAGATCCGCCACGCGGCGGATGCGCTGATGAGCCTGCCCGGTGTCTCCGTCAGCGGCCAGGGCACACCCAACAATTTGACCGTCGTGCGCATTCGCGGCGCCGAGAGCAATCACACGCTCGTGCTCATCGACGGCGTGGAGGTCAACTCGGTGTCCACCGACGGGTTCTTCGACTTCTCCAACCTCGATGCGGACGAGATCGAGCAGATTGAGGTGATAAGGGGTCCGCAAGGCGGTCTTTACGGCACCGGCGCCATCGGTGGCGTGGTCAACATCATCACCAAGAGCGGCAAAGGCCCGCTCACGATCCGCGCCAGGGGCGAAGGCGGAGCGTTCAACACGCGCGATGGCGCCCTGCAGCTTTCCGGTGGCAACGACCGGCTGCACGGTGCGGTGACGATACAAGGCAGGACGACCGACGGCTACAATATCTCCACGTTCGGCAGCGAGGCCGACGCCGGGCGGCTCTCCACCTTCGCCTTTCGCGGCGGCGCCGAGGTCGTGAAAAATCTGAAGCTCGACGGCACGCTGCGCATGTCGACCAACCGCGGTGATCGCGACGG
>CAYUBZ010000235.1:0-4141 GCA_964443205.1 uncultured Hyphomicrobium sp.
CACCGACACCGTGATTTTCAGTCACGTGCTCTACCAACTGAGCTACCTGGGCTTGCGCTTCGGCCTCGCCTCGCGCCAAAGCCCGGCCGTTATAGAGACGCCCCCAGCCCCTGTCCAGGGCCAGCGCCGCAGCTCCACTACGCCACAACTGCCACGCGTCACTCGGGCCCGGTCACTTGGGATTGCCGTCGTCCTCGTTCTTCGCATCCGGCGGCACGCTGCGGGCGGCCGCATCCTCGCCATCCTCGTCGGCGTCGGCTTGACCCCCCGGGATCGCATAGCCGCCCCGCAGCCACCGCGACAGATCGACATCGCGGCAGCGGCCCGAGCAGAACGGCCGGTAGGCCAATTCGGTCGGCGCGCCGCAGATGGGACAGCGGCTGTTGCCGGCATCAGCGCCTTTTAAGTCCTTGCTCGCGTCCTTGCTCGCCATGCGTCTCGCTTTTAGCCCCACTTAAGTGGGATCGAGCTCGGCGGCTCTCACCCAGGCGAAGTGAATGGGGAAGCCCTCGCCTGCTAAGAGCGTCACCACCTCGGTCAGCGGCAGGCCGACGACGCTCGTATAGGAGCCGACGATCTTCTGCACGAAGCACCCGGCCAAGCCCTGGATCGCGTAGCCGCCGGCTTTCCCGCGCCATTCCCGCGACGCGATATAGGCCTCGATCTCCTCGCGCGACAAGTGCTTGAAGCGCACCCGCGTGTCGACGATCTTATGGCGCGCGCGGTCGTCGGGCGTGATCAGGCAGATGCTGGTCAGGACGCGGTGCGCGCGACCCGACAGCAGCTCCAGGCACTGGGCGGCCTCCTCGATGTTCGACGGCTTCATCAAGATGCGCCGCCCCAGCGCGACCACCGTATCGGCGGCCAGCACGTAGGCCGCGGCGATGTCCTTGTCGTTGGCGATCTGATCGCGCGCGGCTTCCGCCTTGGCGCGCGCCAGACGTGCAGCGTAGGCGCGCGGCATCTCGCCCCGGCGCGCGGATTCGTCGATCTCGGCGGGGCGCAAGGCGTCCGGCTCGACGCCGACCTGAGCCAAGAGGCGCAATCGGCGCGGGCTGGCGCTCGCCAGAACCAGCGTCGGCCGCGCCGCGCCCTCCTCCCGGCCCGCGTGGAGCCGGGCAAGCTCGCGGCGCAGGGTTTCCCGGCGCGGCCGGTCGGTGCGGCTGAGCGCCGTCAGAAAGGCAGCCTTGGCAGTCATGGAAAGATCACCTGCGAGGAAGGATCATCGAACGTGGACGACTTGCGCATGAAACGCACCCGCTTTGGCGCCGCCAAACGCGAGACCGGAGCGCCGTCAATGCCGGCGAACTATGACCACCGCGGAAGCGGCAAAGGTGTGACGCGGCCAGTGGTTCCGGCGGATTCGGGCTCTTTTTCCAGGCGCTGGACGCGAGGGACCGTGTCGGTGGAGACAATGCAAAGGCGCGATCCCAAAAGCAAGTGGCCAATCCACGGTTGCCCAATCCACCGTTAGCCAATCCGGCATTGCCCAATCCGCCATTCCCATGGCACACGTTCTTTCGGGCTAAATCCGCCGGGCGACCGCGCTGACAGGGTTCCACCATGATTGCCAAGACCGCCATCGTCGAGTTGCTGGGCCGCACCCTGCTTTTCGGCACGCTGGATGAGGCGGACCGGCGGGCGGTGGCCGACGAGATGCGCGAGGTCACCTTCGATCCGAGCCAGGTCATCTTTGCCCGCGGGGATGCTGGCCGCGAGATCTATCTGGTCGTCAACGGCCGCGTGCGCCTGTCCGTGCTGACGGCGGAAGGCCGCGAGCTGTCGTTCGCGCACGCCGAGCCCGGCGCCATCTTCGGCGAGATCGCGATGCTGGACGGGGGCCCGCGCAGCGCCGATGCCACAGCGGTCAACAAGGTGGCAGCCCTCAGCCTGTCGAAGCCCGCCTTCAAGCGTCTGGTCGACACCCACCCGGTGGTCGGCGAGGCCGCCATCCGCTTCCTATGCTCGCGCCTGCGCGAGGCCGACCAGCAGCTCGAGGCCATCGCGCTGTACCCGATCGAGGGGCGGCTGGCCCGCTTCTTCCTCGCCGCGGCGCGTCAGAAGGCCCCCGACAGCGAGGAGGGCCGCGTCACCATCGAGCTGCCGATGTCGCAGAGCGAGCTGGCGTTGCTCATCGGCGCCAGCCGGCCCAAGGTCAACACGGCGCTCTCGCTCCTGGAATCGAGCGGGGCGCTGGAGCGCAGCGAAGGGCGAATTATCTGCGACATCGAGGAGTTGCAGTTGATCGCCGGCACGGAATGAAGGCCAAGGCCACGCTGCCATAACCGCCACACACGGCCTGGGCTAAGATTGGGCCAGCGTTCCTGCCAGATGGACCGAGCCCGCGAGATGTCGATCGTGCCGTACTTGAGTGCGTTGAGATCCGGGATGGGAACGCGCCTCGGCGCTGTTCTCGATCGCCCGTTCGCGCACCGCACCCGCGCCGTTCTGCGCCGCATTGCGGAGGCCGGGACCGCCTCGTACCCGCCCGACGTCCGGCGTCGGCTCAAGATCCTCAACATGATCGCCTACCTGATCGCGATCACGACGCTGATCTACGCCATCCAGCAGTCCATTCAGGACTACAAGATCTATGCACCGATGATCCTTCTCAATCTGGTGCTGGTCGTCACGGTCCTCATGGTGCCGCTTGCGCACCGCATCAACGAGATCGCCGGCGGCCTGCTGATCGTCGGCGCCGAGTACGCCGCTCTCGTCGGGTTTGGTGATTTCTTCAGCCGCGAGGCCGGCACGCAGCTGCAGTACATCATCGCCGCAGCCGCAGCGTTCGTCATCTTCGGTTTGAACCGCATCTGGCTCATTGGCGGGATCGTCCTACTCGGCTTGATCCTGCATTTGTGCGTATGGTTCTGGTTTCCCGCCGAGGGCCGGATCGGCATCGGCGAGCAAGCCGTCGTTGACTCGCAATATGTGCAAGGCGCCGTCACGACATTTATCTTGATCGCGGCGTCCGTCTGGTACGCGTTCAGCCTGGTGGAGCGCGCCAAGGCCGAGACCGACGCGGTGCTGCGCAACGTGCTGCCCGACGCCATCGTCGAGCGGCTCAAGGCGAACCCCGGGGCCGTCATCGCCGACTCGATCGACGATGCATCGGTGATGTTCGCCGACATTTCCGGGTTCGTCGCACTGGCGCGCCGCCTGGGTGCAAATCAGACCGTCGATCTGTTGAGCCGCATCGTCACCGAGTTCGACGCGCTCGCGGTCCAGCACGGCGTGGAGAAGATCAAGACCATCGGCGACGCCTACATGGTGGTTGCAGGACTGCCCGAGCCGGTGCCCGACCACACCGCGCGGCTCGCGCGCATGGCCTTCGCCATGCTGGAGTGCATGGCGCGGCTGCGGGTCGAGACGGGTCTCAACCTCGACATTCGCGTCGGCCTCGCCTCGGGACCGGTGACCGCCGGCGTCATCGGCACGAAGAAGTTCAGCTACGACGTGTGGGGCGACGCGGTGAACCTGGCAAGCCGGCTCGAGGGTTTGGCGGAACCCGGCCGCGTCCTCATCTGTCCCAGCTGCCGCGCCAAGCTCGGCGACGGGTTCGCCTTCGAGGCGCGCGGACCAATCGACATCAAAGGCATCGGCTCGCAGGAGACGTGGTATCTGCTCGCCGCGCACCCGGGCGCCGTACCGACGGATGGCGTCGACGGTTCCCTCACACGGTCGGACCACCTTCAAACCCGAAGCGCGTCCTGATCCTGTCGAACAGCTGGTCGCGGACGCCGCGGTAGTACTCCAGCACCTGCTCGCGGCTGCCGTGCCCCAGCATCATGGTCGCGTCGAGCGTCGGCCAATACTCCACGTCGACCGCCATGGTGCGCGTTAGCTCGAGCGCCTGGTGATGCGCTTGGGGAGACAGCGTGACGATGAGATCGAAGGAGGTGTCATGGAGATCACGCAAGGTGTGGGGAGTGTGCTGCGATACGTCGATGCCGATCTCGTCCATCACCACGGTTACGAAGGCGTCGGGCTCGCCGGCCCTAACGCCCGCCGAGCGCACGTAGGACCGATGGCCCGCGAGGTGACGCAGGATCGCCGCGGCCATCACCGAGCGCACGCTGTTCGTGCTGCAGGCGAACAGCACCGCGCCGGGAAGCTCGCGGCGTTGCTTGTCCGGCCCGAC
>CAYUBZ010000236.1:0-4079 GCA_964443205.1 uncultured Hyphomicrobium sp.
ACCGCGGCGCAGGGCGCACCGACGCCGCCGCCATCGTTGTGGTGACTGCTTAGGGTCAGCAGCGGAGCTAAGCCGCCTCGGGCGGCTGCCACGGCAGCTGGATCTGCGGCCGCGGCGAATGCTCGGGCAGCTCGCACAGCCCGCCGCCCAGATAGAGGTGGTGCCAGAGCTGGGTCGACAGCACGCCGCTCAAGCCCATCTTCAGGAACACGTTGAGCTTTTCGGCCTGGCCCGAGGCGACGAGGTCGTAGTCGCGGCGCACTGCGGCAGGATCGAAATAGCCGGTCTTGCGCAGCGCCTGCGGGCTCATGAGCTGGCGCACATAGGGCGGCGGGTTGACGAAGAAGGATTCAGCCAACGGCGCGCGGAACATGCCCTTGGGGCGGAACGCCACCTCCTTGGGCAGGATGCGCGCTGCCGCCTGGCGCAGCAGGTACTTGTCTTTGGTCAGTCCGCGCAGCTTCCAGCGCGGGTGCACCCGTGAGACGAGCTTGATCAGGTCCTCGTCGAGGAACGGGTAGCGCGTCTCGACGGAGTTGGCCATCGCGACGCGGTCGCCCTTGTGGTTGAGCAAGAGCCCGGCCAGGTGGACCTTGTAGCCGTAATAGAGCGACTGGTTGAGCGGCGACCAGCGGCGCATGCGTTCCTTATCGAGTGGCACGTCCTCGTAGGCCACATGATCGCCCAGTTGCTCTTTCAGCTCCGCGCTGAAATAGCGGTGCCGCGATTGCGAGACGAGATGATAGATCAGCGTCTGCGCATGCGCGCGCCCGACCATATCGTCGATGCGCCGCATTTGCGCATCGCTATGATGCGGCGACATGCGCCGGCGCACGAAGCGGTTCAGCCAATCTGAGCCCTTCACCCCGCCAATGTCCATCCAGTAGGAGAGCTGGCGCAGCTTGAACCACATGTAGCCGCCGAACGCCTCGTCCGAGCCTTCGCCGGTCAGCGCGACCTTGTAGCCCTGATTGTGCACCTCCTGCGCCAGGCACCAGAGTGCGGCACAGGACGTGTCGATGACGGGGCTGTCGGCCGAGGCGATCAGCTTGGCGTAGGTATCGGCGATGACCTTGGCATCGCTGGTCAGGATGGTGGGCAGGCTGCCGATGTGGCGCGCAGTGACGAGCGCATCGCTGGTCTCGTCGAGGCCCTTGCCCGGCACCTGGATGGTGAAGCTGGGGATGGGGCTGCCGCGCACAGATGAGGCGGTCGCCAGCACGTAGGCGGAATCGACGCCGCCGCTCAAGTAGCCGACGACGGGCACGTCGGCGCGCAGACGGATGTCGACGGCGTGCCGGAACGTCGCCTCGAACTCGTCGATCAGTCCCTTGGCGTCCGCCGGATCGGTCTCCTCGCCAGCATCGGGGAAGTCGAAGTCCCAGTAGCGGCGCTCGGCGATCTCGGCCGGGTTGCCGTCACGCCGGAAGGCGATCTTCAGATAGTGCCCGGGCAAGACCGACTGCACGCCTTGAAACATCGTGCGCCGGGTCGACATGGCAAAGAATGTGAACAGATGATCGAGGCCGCGCGGGTCGGCGGCCGCCGGCACCCCGCCCGAGGCGATGAGGGCCTTGATCTCCGAGCCGAAATAGAGCCAGTCGCCTTGCCGCGACCAGTGCAGGGGACAAATGCCGACGCGATCGCGCGCGAGAAAAACGGTGCGCTTGTTGAAATCGACCAGCGCCAGCGCGAACTGCCCTTTGAGCTGCGCAAACACGTCCTCGCCGTGCTCCTCATAGAGGTGCACGATGAGCTCGGTATCGGTGTGGGTGCGAAAGACGTGGCCTTTGGCTTGCAGCGCAGCCTTACGCTCGGGATAGTCGAAGAGCTCGCCGTTGTAGACGACGGCGATGGTGCCGTCCTCGTTGAAGATCGGCTGGCGGCCGTCACCCAGACCGACGATCGAGAGCCTGCGCGAGGCAAACCCGAGGCCCGGTCGGAACAGGAACCCCTCGTCGTCAGGGCCCCGGTGCCACAAGGCGTCGGCCATGCGCTGCACGGCCGCAGGGTCGGGCTGCCGCTTGCCCCTCAGGTCGATGATGCCTGCAATGCCGCACATGGGCCCTCTTCAGACTGCTCTTCCAACTCGCATTGATTGGTAAATGGCGGGTTATGCCGCCCGGTACAACACGTTGTCTCTGCCGGAAAGTTACGGCGTCGCCGTGTCCTCTCGTGTTCCGTGGGGTGTTGACAGAATGGCTTAAAGGAGGCGCAGCGCCTTCATGCTGGCGTGGCCGTCGCGGCCGACGATGATGTGGTCGTGAACGGCGATCCCCAACGATCCTGCCGCGGCGACGATCTGCTTCGTCATGTCGATGTCGACGCGCGAGGGCGCGGGGTCGCCGGAGGGATGATTGTGCACCAGAACGATGGCCGTGGCGGATAGCTCCAACGCGCGCTTCACCACTTCGCGCACGTAGACGGGCGTGTGATCAACAGTGCCCTCCTGCTGCACCTCGTCGGCGATCAGGTGGTTCTTCTTGTCCAAAAACAACACGCGGAACTGCTCGCGGTGCTCGTAGCTCTGGGCGGCGCGCAGATAGTCGAGCACCTCGTTCCACGAGGAGAGTGTGGGGCGCTGCAGAATCTGCGAGCGCATCAGCCGCAGCGCGGCGGCGCGCACCAGCTTCAATTCGGTGACGACGGCATCGCCGACGTCGGCGACCTCCTTGAGACGCGGCTCGGGCGCATTGACGACCTCGGCGAACGAGCCGAAGCGGGCGACGAGCCGCTTGGCCAGCGCCTTGGTGTCGCGCCGCGGCAGAGCCCGGAACAGCACGAGCTCCAACAGCTCGTAGTCGGGGAGCGCATCGGCCCCGCCCTTGCGAAAACGCTGACGCAGGCGTTGACGGTGCCCGCTGTAGTGGGGTGCCGGCGCTTCGAGGAATGAGTGCTGATCGCCCGCAGGTGCGCCGTCGCCGTCGCCGTCTTTTCCGCGATCGGGCATGACGTCCGCCCTCATGTGACTCAACTGGGCTCGAACTGGGGACAATCGAGACCTTTCGGCGAGTAGGTGAAGACCTCGCATCCCTTCTCCGTCACACCAACGGTGTGCTCGAATTGAGCCGACAGCTCGCGATCGCGCGTCACGGCCGTCCAGCCGTCGGGCAGCACTTTGACGTGCGGCCGGCCCAGATTGATCATCGGCTCTATGGTGAAAAGCATGCCGGGCTTCAGCGGCTCGCCCTGGCCCGGCTCTCCGTAGTGCAGGATATTGGGCCGGTCGTGAAAAACGCGGCCGAGCCCGTGCCCGCAGAAGTCGCGCACGACGCTGCAGCGCTCGGCCTCGGCATAGGATTGGATGGCGGCGCCGATGTCGCCGGTGCTGGCGCCTGGCCGGACGGCGGCAATTCCGCGTCTCAGCGCCTCGTAGGTGACGGAGATCAGCCGCTCGGCGCGCCGCGAGATGCGGCCGACCGCGTACATGCGGCTCGTGTCGCCGTGCCAGCCGTCGAGAATGAGCGTCACGTCGATGTTGACGATGTCGCCCTCGCGCAGCGGCTTCGGCCCGGGAATGCCGTGACACACCACGTGATTGATGGAGGTGCAGATCGACTTGGGGAAGCCGCGGTAGTTGAGCGGTGCGGGATAAGCCCCGTGATCGAGCGCGAAGTCGAGCACGAGCTGGTCCAGCGTCTCGGTGGTGACACCGGGCTTCACGTGCTCGGTCAGCATGTCTAGGGCTTGGGCCGCGAGCTGGCCGGCCTTGAGCATGCCTTCGAAGCCCTCGGCATCGTGTAGTTTGATTTTGCCGTCGCGGTCTGGTGCGCGGCCGACTTCGACATTCGACATGTGCTGATCCTGAGAGCCCGTCATCGCTGAGCGTTCTCAGAAATGTAGTGCAAATTGCGCGTGGCGCAACGTGCTGCGCGAGCCGATCCACCCGGAGCAGGCTGGCGGGCGCGGCGAACGGTCGCCGGGCTCAGCTCTCTGGCTCTCAGCTCTTGGGCTCTTCTTCTTCGGCGGGCACCTCGGCGGCCGCCGCCTCGGCGACGAGGTTCTGGGCCTGCACGATCCAATCGTCCTTCTCGATGCGCCCGTCGAGCTGCAGCGTCTCGTCGATGTTGGCGATGTCG
>CAYUBZ010000237.1:0-4077 GCA_964443205.1 uncultured Hyphomicrobium sp.
ACGCTGGCGATCTCCAGATCGTCGTCGATCGCGTGCCCGATGGCCGCCTGGCGCGTGTCGGTGAGCGCCAAGGGGGTGCCGTCGGCGGCGTGCAGCGAGAACAGGTTGATGCCCTTGGGCAGCCCTTCGATCGCCGGGAACATGCGGCTCGCCTCGTCCGAGGTCAGCGTCTTGATGTAGGCCACGACGCCCCCACCCAAGGTGGCGAGCTCGCTCTCGGTCATGACATGAGTCCGGTCCGTGGTCTTTTCATGTTCGGTCATGACGCAACTCCTTTGTGCAAGTCGGGCGCGGTGCGTCACCGCATTTCACGGGGTGCGCGGCGGTCCGCGCTCGATCCCGCTTCGACGCCGATCCGCCAACGCGCGGGCCGGCAGCTGCATTAACCTAACGATCACGCCGGCGACTTCCTGTCGCTGATCGCAATCGTGCGCACCAAACGCTCCGGCTCCGGACGCTCCAGGTCGATCGCGAGCAGACCGTTTGCCAGGTTGGCCGACTTTACCTCGATTCCCTCCGCCAGCACGAACGTGCGGCTGAACTGCCGTGCGGCGATGCCACGGTAGAGGAATTCGCGTGATTTGTCCTCTTGCTGCTTGCCGCGCACCGTGAGCTGGCTGTCCTCCAGCATGATCTCGAGCTGATCGCGCGTGAAACCGGCCACCGCGAGCGTAATGCGCAGGACCTCGCCTTCGCCATCAACGGCGCCGATGCGCTCGACGTTGTAGGGCGGATAGCCGTCGCCTGCGCCTTTGTTGGCGCGGTCGATCAGGCGCTCGATCTCGTCGAAACCCAAAAGCAACGGGTTCGAAAGTAAAGACAGGCGTGACATTCCTCGAAAGCCCTTTCCATAAGCGACCTTCACTGCACGTTTTTGCGGCAGGTCCTTCAACGGCCCCTACCCGTCCGGCCCCGCCTCCAGGCGCCGGGATTTCAAGTGAACATATGGCGATGGTTGCACGCAGTTCAAGCAGCCCCCGGGCGCCTCGCCACGGGCGCCTCGTCGTCCTTGGGCGTCCTTGGTGCGGTTGGGCCACAGATGAACTCGTTGTCATTTGACAAGCCCTGCCCGAGTGCGGACATGGTGACACTATTCGGTGTTCGCAGGGCCTCGGTCCGCCCCCGTGCAATAACTATCCTAAGGTTTTTGGGGCAGTTGTTGGCATGGAGAATGCAAGACTGTGGCGGGTACATCTTGGGCCAACTTGGCGCCAACCTGATCGGGGTTTAATCGATGCACACGCCGGGCCTCCGCCGCCTCACGAGCACCTCTATGGCAACTCTTGCAATGGCAGTCGCAATGCTCGCTTACGCACAACAGATCGTCCCCGCCCAAGCACAACCCCGCGCCAGCGAGTTCAAGCTGTCGAACGGCATGGATGTGGTCGTCATTCCGGATCACCGGGCGCCCGTCGTAACGCACATGGTCTGGTACAAGGTGGGCGCCGCCGACGAGCCCAAGGGCCACTCCGGCATTGCCCACTTCCTCGAGCACCTGATGTTCAAGTCCACCGATAAGATCGCGATGGGCGAGTTCTCCAAGATCATCTCCAGGCTGGGCGGCCAGGACAACGCCTTCACCGGCCAGGACGTGACCTCCTATCACCAGCGCATCGCCAAGGGGCAGCTGAGCAAGGTGATGGACATGGAGGCCGACCGCATGGCGCATTTGCGGCTCACCAAGGACGAGGTGGCGACCGAGCGCCAGGTCATCTTGGAGGAGCGCCGCTCGCGCATCGACAACAACCCCACTGCGCTGCTCGACGAGCAGATGAACGCCGCCCTCTACCTCTCCCACCCGTACGGCATCCCCGTCATCGGCTGGGAGCACGAGATGGCCAAGCTCTCGCGCGAGGACGCGATGCGCTTCTACAAGCGCTACTACGCGCCCAACAACGCCATCCTCGTCGTCGCCGGCGACGTCACGCCCGAGGAGGTCAAGAAGCTCGCCGAGGAGACCTACGGCACGGTGCCCGCCAACCCCGAGGTGGACGGCCGAGACAGGCCGCAGGAGCCGCCCCCCATCGCGGCGCGGCGCGTGGTGCTCAAGGATGCGCGCGCCGGCAACGCCTCGTTGCACCGCTACTACGTCGCGCCGAGCTACACGACGGGCAAGCCCGGCGAGGCCGAGGCGCTCGACCTCCTATTGAAGATCGTGGCGGACGGCGCGACGAGCCGGCTCTACCGGAAGCTCGTCGTTGAGGACAAGATCGCCGCCACCACCGGCGGCGGCTACACGGGCTGGGCGCTCGACAGCGGCGCGGCCTCCCTCTACGCGGTGGCCGGCAACGGCGTCGGCCTCGACAAGATCGAGGCGGCAGTCGACGGCGTGCTGGCGGACGTCCGCGCCAACGGCGTCACGGCCGCCGAGCTGGAGCGCGCCAAGAAGACGTTTCTCGCCGACTACATCTACGAGAGTGACAACCAGGCGAGCTTGGCGCGCCGCTACGGCTGGGGGCTCGCCGTCGGGCGGTCGATCGACGACGTCGACAACTGGCCGCACGCGATCGCCAAGGTCACGCTCGATGATGTGAAGAAGGTCGCCGCCACCTATCTCGACCCGCGTCGCTCGGTGACGGGCTGGCTCCTTCCCGAGGCGCCCGAGGCCCCCGACGGGAGCGGCGAGCGCGTCGAGCAGCCGGTCGTCCACTCGCGCTCTTAAGAATCGTCGCTACCTTGAAGGTCATGCCATGGTCGCCGCCCCCCTCTTGCGCGTAAGCTTTGCCCGGGCGCCCCGCGCGCTCGCGGCCGCACCGCTTGCCGCCCTCGTCTTAGCCCTCCTCACCACTCTCAGCTGGCCCGCATACGCCATGAAGATTCAAACCATCAAAAGCCCCGGCGGGATCGAGGCTTGGCTCGTCGAGGAGCACGCGGTGCCCATGATGGCCATGCGCTTCGCCTTCGAGGGCGGCAGCTCGCAGGACCCCGTCGGCAAGGAAGGGCTCGCCAACTTCCTCACCGCCATGCTGGACGAAGGCGCCGGCGACATGACCTCGCGTGCCTTCCAGGAAGGCATGGAGGACATCTCCATGCGCATGAGCTACGAGGAGGCGAAGGACGCCTTCTACGGCAACTTCGAGACGCTCACCGCCAACCGGGCGGAGGCGGTGAAGCTGTTGAAGCTCGCGCTCAACAAACCGCGCTTCGACAAGGACGCCGTGGAGCGCATCCGCCAGCAGCTGCTGGCCGGCCTCGTCTACGCCGCGCGCGACCCCAACAAGGTCGCGCAGGAGAAGTGGTACGCGACGGCCTTCAAGGGCCATCCCTATGCGCGCCCCGCCAACGGCACCGAGGAGACCGTCGGCAAGATCACGGCTGCCGATCTCGAAGGCTACCGCAAGCGCAACTTCGCCAAGGACACGCTGAAGGTGGTCGCCGTCGGCGACATCGACCCCAAGCAGCTGGGCAAGCTCCTCGACGACGTGTTCGGGGACCTGCCGGAGAAGGCCGATCTGACGCCCGTCGCCAAGACGAACCCAGTGCTGGGCGGCCGCCAGGAAGTCATCGAGATGAACGTGCCCCAGTCGGTGGCGGTGTTCGGACTGGGCGCCATGCCGCGCAAGGATCCCGACTTCATCCCGGCCTTCGTCTTGAACCAGATCCTCGGCGGCGGCGGCTTCGCCTCCAAGCTGATGGAGGAGGTGCGCGAGAAGCGGGGCCTCGCCTACTCGGTCTACACCTACGTTTATCCCTATCAGCACACCTCGATCTTCTCCGGCGGGGTGGCGACGCGCAACGAGATGATGGGCAAGTCGCTCGACGTGATCCGCGGCGAATTGCAGAAGATGGCCGACAAGGGCCCGAGCCAGGCCGACCTCGACAACGCCAAGAACTACCTGATCGGTTCCTATCCGTTGCGCTTCGACACCAACGCCAAGATCGCCTCGCAGCTTCTGGGCCTGAGGATGGACGGCTTTGGCCCTGAGTACGTCGACAACCGCAACGCCATGATGGCCGCCGTCACGCTCGATGACGAGAAGCGGGTGGCCAAGCGCCTGCTCGACACCAAGGACCTCATCGTGACCATCGTCGGCAAGCCGAGCATGGAGCCCGCCAAAGAAGAGGCCAAGAAGGGCT
>CAYUBZ010000238.1:0-4076 GCA_964443205.1 uncultured Hyphomicrobium sp.
ATCCCGGCGTCGGCGCCGAGCTTGGACTGATCGACCGCCATGAAGAACTTGATGCCCTTAGCCGCGATGTCCTTCTTGAGGCGCGTGACCGTCTCGTCGAAACCGTAGGCGCTTTTGGCTTTGACGATGCCGTCGCCGGAGAGCGTGGGCTCTGCGCGGGGGGTGCCGATCGTCGAAAGCAGGATCAGGGCCAAGGACAGGATCAGTGCCGAGCCCGGCACAAGCAAGCGTGAAGGCATCGTCGTATCCTCATGGATCGTGCGCGCGCGATCGCCGCGCGAGCTCTGGGGCGAGAGTGGTGAAAAACGGCCTTGGGCGGAAATGCCAAATCGCTCCCAAATCGATAGAGCTTGGCTATGGCCGTATTGGCGGGCCTCCGTGCCAGGAACTACCTTGCGCGTTCCGGGAGGTGCTAGCCGGCGCTCTTCAAGGCGTCGAGCATGTCCTCCACCGCCATGCGCCGGCGATAGTCGGGGTCGACGAAACGCGTAACGACGCGCCCGTCGGTGCCGACGATGAAAGTGGCGGGGATCGGCAGCATCCAAGCGTCGTTGCCCTGGTAGGCGGGAAGATCCCAGCCGGCGGACGCCATCATCTGCTTCATCTCCTCTCCCACCCAGATCGCAAGGTTCAGCGACAGCGCGTAGCCGTTGTCCATGTCCAGCAATATGGGAAAGGGCGCCTGGGCCTCCGATCGCAGCTCGGCCGCGAACTGGCGCCGTTCGGGAAGGATTGCGGCGATGTGGCCGCCTTCGGCCCGCGCCTTGTCCTGCGCTTCCACCAAGGCGTTGGTGTTGATCCGGCAGTAGGGGCACCAGTGGCCGCGGTGGAACGCCAGCGCGACCGGTCCCTGCTCGAGCAGCTGTGCCAGGCTGACGAGCCGGCCTTCATCGTCGGGAAGCATGAAGCTCGGCATCACGTCGCCGGGCGCGGGTGCGCCGGCCCCGGCGCCCTTCTGCTGGAGCCGCGCCACCAGCCGGTCGACGGCCTCGGCAAACCTCGAATCGAGCCGGCGGACCGTATCGGCGAACGCGTTGAGCCGCTCCTCCAGCGACGCATCCAAGCGGCTGCACTCGTCGAACGCCTCGTCGAGGACTTCCGCGAAGGACTTTGAAGGCATCGTTGCGATCCCCACTTGCGGTCGCATCTTGGCATACCACGCGACGGCGCTAAGCTCGCCGGTGACGCCATACACAATAGCGGGCGCGATCACGGGGGGCGATAGCGGTTCGCTATGGAATTGAAAGGGACACGGTATTTCAGCGCCTTGCCGACCACCGCCATAAGTGCGACAGGGCCGCGAGGGGCCTGCAAAAAAGGGCGGCATCGCTCCGGGCCGGGGGACGGGCCGCAGCTCGCCATAACAGGAACGGGCGATTGAAAAGAGCAACAACGCTCGCAGAGGCTTTCGAAGAGATCTGCAAGATGGATGCGCCGCTCAATGAGCGGCTGGCTGCCTACGCGGACACCCTGCGGGAGCTGAACTTCCCCTTTGCGGAGGCCTACGACGACCTCGTCGCCCGGCTCAAGGCCGGCGAGATCGGAGCTATGGCGCCGGCGGTCGGCGAGGCTATGCCGCCGTTCAGCCTGCCCGCGCATTCCGGACGCATCGTCGGCCTCGAGGAGATCTTAGCGCTGGGCCCCGCGGTCATCAGCTTCAACAGGGGCCATTGGTGCCCCTTCTGCAAGATCGAGCTTGCGACCATAGCCGCTCACCAGGACGAGATCGCAGCTCGCGGGGGCCAGCTCGTCTCGATCCTTCCCGACCGTCAGCAGTTCGTCCGGCGCCTGCCCGACGAGATCTTGAGCTCGTTCATCATTCTCACCGACATCGACAACGCCTACGCGCTGTCGCTAGGCCTCGTCATGTGGCTCGGGCAGAGGATCGCCGAGCTCATGCAGGGGCGCGGCCATCGCCTCAGCGAGTACCAAGGCAACGACGGCTGGTTTGTCCCGCTGCCGGCAACGTTCGTGGTCGGCGCCGACGGCCGCGTGCTGGCGCGCCACGTCGACCCCGAGTTCCGCCGGAGAATGGAGATCGCCGACATTCTCGCGGCCCTGGAGCGGGCAAACCACCGTTAATGAATCGGCCAAATTGGCAAGGACGTTGCTCAAAGGACGCTAGGCAGTGTGCATTGAACGTCTAAGCTTGGATTCGGAGTATGGGCCCCTAATTGCACGTGTCAGGCACGATGTCGGATGCAAGCGCAGAGCCTCGAAGAAGCGTTTAAAGAGATCTGTGCCATGGAGGCGCCGCTTCATCAGCGGATGGCGGCGTTCTCCGACGCCGTGCGCAAGTTCGGCCTGCCCTTCGCCGAGGCTTACGACGATCTCGTCGCGAGAATTCGTTCCGGCGATGCCGGCGGCACGGCTCCGGGCCCCGGTGACCCGATGCCGTCCTTCCTGCTGTCCGACAGCTCCGGGCGACTGCATGACCTGCAGGATCTCCTCGCTGCCGGTCCGGCCGTCGTCAGCTTCAATAGGGGGCACTGGTGCGAGTATTGTACAATTGAGCTCACCGCCTTCAGCCAGGCCTTGAACGAGATTGCCGCCTGCGGCGCGCGCGTCGTCTCGATCATGCCGGAGACCGAGGCGTACATCGCCAAGGCGGCGGCACAGACCGGCAACGCTCTCACATTCCTGTCCGACATCGACTGCAGCTACGCCTTGAACCTCGGTCTCGTGATCTGGCTCGGCGAAAGCGTGCGCAACCTCTACCTGTCGCACGGTTTGAACCTGGAGCGGTACCAAGGCTCCTCCTCCTGGTTCGTGCCCATCCCGGCAACCTTCGTCGTCGGCAAGGACGGCCGCATCTTGGCGCGCCACGTCGACCCGGATTTCCGCAACCGCATGGATATCGAGGACATTATCGCGGCCCTCAAGGCGGCGCGTTGAGGCGCACGCCTCACGCCGCATAGCGGGACCAGTCGCCGGCGCGCATCAGCCTGAACAGCGCGCTCGCGGCGGGCGAACGCTGGCGCCCGGCGACGCCATAGAGGTAGATCGTGCGCCGTAGATCAAGACCGGTGGTCTCAATCAGCCGGATGCGCTCCGACCTCGGCGTGCTTTCCGGGATCATGCCGACGCCGAGATTGGCCTCGATCAGCGTTACGAGGTCGCGGTCAGAGACGATCTTGTGGCTGACGACCGTGTGCAGTTGCCGGCTCTTGAGGAAATCTTCGAACTCGCCTGCAACCTCGCAGTACGTGCGCAGCAGTAAGCGCTCATTGGCGAGGTCGTCGGGCTCGACGGCGTCGCGTTTCGCCAGCGGATGCTGATTGGAGACGGCAAGGCACATACGCTCGGTGAACAGCGGCCAGGCATCCAAGCGCTCCCAGCTTTCGCCCAGCGGGCCCGCGACCGCAAGCTCGGCATCGCCTTTCTTCAAGAACTCGACCACTTGCTGTCTCGAGCCCCGCAGGAAGCGCAGCTCGAGCCCATCGAACGCCCGCATCAGCTCTGTCAGGTCCGGCACCAGCAGCGCTAGGTCGACTGCGGTCGAAAGCGCAATCGACAGGGGTGCAACCGCGCCCGCCTTGAAGGAGGACGCGAGCGCCTTGGCGGATGCCGCGCTGTCGTAGCACTGCTGCAAGAGAGGCAGCATGCGCTGTCCGAACTCGGTCAAGTGCGTGAGGTTGCGCTCGCGCCGGAACAGCTCGGCTCCGAGCTCCTCCTCGAGCTGCTTGATCGCGCGCGTCAGCGATGGTTGGGCGACGTGGCACTCCTCCGCCGCGCGGGTGAAATTGAGTAAGCGCGACACGGCGAGGAAGTAGCGCACCTGATGCATTTCCATGGGTCGGCCTTTTCCTTGCCGGCGGGGAGGGCGCCTTGCGGGCCGCAATAATCCTCTCGGACCATAGCCTCCGGCTATCGAAATCTAATCCACTCGATATTTCCGCTCCAGTTCCTTGATCGTTACGATCTTGGTCATGGACGAGTTGAGCAAAAATTGAGCGATAGCGCCTTGCTAGCCCCCGCTCAATGTCCTGCTCGAAACGGTATCGGAGTTTCATTCGCAGCAGCCGCCGAATTGTAACGCCGTCCCGATGCGGGACGTACCGGTTGGGAGGCCGGAG
>CAYUBZ010000239.1:0-4049 GCA_964443205.1 uncultured Hyphomicrobium sp.
GGCCATGCAGGCTGCGATCCGGGAAACGGCTAATTTGAAGGTCATCGAGGGCGGGGTCGAGGACCTGATCGTGACCGAGCGCCGCGTGGTTGGCGTGGTGACCGGCGACGGCCGGCGCCTCGCGGCCGGGGCGGTTGTGCTGACGACGGGAACCTTCCTCAATGGCCTCATTCATCTGGGTGAGCAGAAGATCCCCGCCGGCCGCGCGAGCGAGGGCCCCGCGCTCAAGCTGTCCGAGCGGCTCTACGGCTTTGGCCTACAACTTGGCCGCCTCAAGACGGGGACGCCGCCGCGGCTCGCCCGTGCCTCGATCGACTGGGACGGCCTCGAGCAGCAGCCGGGAGACGACCCGCCGGTGCCGTTCTCGTTCCTGACGGCGCGCATCACCACACCGCAAGTTTCCTGCGCCATCACCCGCACGACGGCCGCGACGCACGCAATCATCCGCGAAAACCTCGCCCACTCGGCCATGTATTCCGGCCAGATCGCCAGCGTCGGCCCGCGCTACTGCCCCTCCATCGAGGACAAGGTCGTGCGCTTTGCCGACCGCTCGGCCCACCAGGTGTTCCTCGAGCCGGAAGGCCGCGACGACGACACCGTCTATCCCAACGGGATCTCGACCTCGCTGCCGGCCGACGTGCAGGAGGCTTTTATCCGCTCCATGCCGGGCCTTTCCCGCGCCGTTATCAAGCGGCCGGGCTACGCCATCGAGTACGACTACGTGGACCCGCGCGAGCTGGCCCCCACGCTTCACGTGAAACGGCTGCCGGGGCTCTTTCTGGCCGGCCAGATCAACGGCACCACGGGCTACGAGGAGGCCGGCGCGCAAGGCCTCGCCGCCGGCATCAACGCCGCGCTTCTCGCCGCTGGAGAGAATCGCACGTTCATCGTCTCGCGCGCCGACGGTTATCTCGGCGTGATGATCGACGATCTGGTGACCCGCGGGGTCTCCGAGCCCTACCGCATGTTCACCTCGCGCGCCGAGTACCGCCTGCGTCTGAGGGCCGACAACGCCGACCAGCGGCTCACCCCGCTGGGGATCGCGCTGGGTTGTGTCACCAAGTCGAGGCGGGAGGCGTTTGCGGCCAAAGCAGCCGCGCTCGAGGACGCCGCGGCGATGCTGCAGTCGCTCTCGCTGACGCCGACCGAAGCCGGGCGGCACGGGATCGCGGTCAACAGGGACGGCCGGCGGCGGTCCGCGTTCGACCTGCTCGCCCTTCCCGACGTCGATCTCGCCCGACTCAGCGCGATCTGGCCGCAGATCGGGACCATCGAGCCGAAGATCGCCGCGCAGGTGGCGGTCGACGCGCGCTACGCCTCCTATGTGCGCCGCCAGGCGCTCGACGTAGAGGCGCTGCGCAAGGACGAGGCGCTGCACATCCCAGCCGGATTCGACTTCGAGGGCCTTCCCGGCCTGTCGGCCGAGGTGCGCCAGAAGCTCGGGCGTCACCGCCCGGCCTCGCTCGCCCAGGCCGCCCGCATCGACGGCGTGACGCCGGCGGCGCTGCTCTTGTTGCTCGCGCACCTGAAGGCGGGACCCGTGCGGAAATCGGCGTGAAGGGCCCAAAGGCGGCGGCCATCAAAGACGCTCACGACTTTGCCGGCATCTTTTCCGTTTCACGTGAAACTCTGGACCGGCTCGCCACCTACGAGGCCCTGCTCCGGCAGTGGCAGAAGACCATCAATCTGGTGGCGCCCTCCACGCTTCCCGACATCTGGGGCCGGCACTTCGCCGACTCGGCCCAGCTCTTGAGGCTGGCCCCGCCCGGCGCCAGGCGTTGGCTCGACCTGGGCTCGGGCGCCGGTTTTCCCGGCCTCGTCCTGGCGATCCTGCTGGCCGAGCGGGACGGCGGGCACATGACCCTCATCGAGAGCGATTCGCGCAAGGCGGCGTTCCTTGCCGAGGTGGCCCGCCAGACCGGGGTGCCTGTGGACATCTGCCGAGAGCGAATCGAAAAGGGCGCGACTCAAGCTAAGCTTCCCCCAATCGACGTGATCACGGCACGCGCGCTGGCGCCTTTGCCGCGGCTCTTGGACTTATCGGCCCCCTATTTCTCCAGCGATACAGTGGGGCTCTTTCTCAAGGGTCGCGAGGTACTGGCCGAGGTCGAAGCCGCACAGCGGCACTGGCAGTTCTCAGTCAAGTTGCACCCGAGCCTGACGGACGCCGACGCCCGAATCGTCGTAGTCCGCGCGTTGCAGGCCAACACGGAGGTTCACCCGCGATGAGCGCGATGATGGGGGCCGGAGCGCCCCGAATACTGGCGATCTCCAACCAGAAGGGCGGCGTGGGCAAAACCACGACGGCCATCAATCTGGGAACGGCGCTCGCCTCGGTCGGCGAGCGGGTCCTGGTGATCGATCTCGATTCGCAGGGCAATGCCTCGACGGGGCTCGGCATCGGCATCGATGGCCGCGCCAAGACCTCGTATGACGTGCTGACCGGCGGCGCCACTTTGATGGAGTCGGCGCAGCCGACGGCCGTGCCGGAGCTGTTCGTCGTACCCGCCAACGCGGATCTCGTCGGGATCGACACGACGCTCACCGATACCAACCGCGCCTACAAGATGCGCGACGCGCTCAATGCGCTGCTCGCGCAGCAGCGCAGCGTGCCTCCCGATCAGGCATTCAAATACATTCTCATCGATTGTCCGCCCTCGCTCAATCTGCTGACGCTCAACGCGTTGGCGGCCGCGCATGCGGTGCTGGTGCCGGTGCAGTGCGAGTTCTTTGCGCTGGAAGGCATCTCGCAGCTCAAGGCGACGATCGACCAGGTGCGCGGTATGCTCAATCCCGCGCTGGAGATCCAGGGCGTGGTGCTGACCATGCACGATGCGCGCACGTCGCTGTCGCGGGAGGTCGCCGAGAACGTCCGCGCGTTCTTCGGCGCCAAGGTCTACGAGACGATCATCCCGCGCAACACGCGCGTCGCCGAGGCCCCCTCGCACGGCAAGCCGATCCTGCTCTACGACTTCGACTGCGCCGGCAGCCAGGCCTACATCCAGCTCGCCACCGAGATCATTGAGCGCGAGCGCCAGAACCGAGCCGCTTGAGGCAATAGAGGCCGCACAGTCCCATGAACGCACCACTGCAGAAGAACCGCCTAGGGCGCGGGCTTGCCTCACTCATCGGCGAGCCGCCGCAGGGCGGGCCGGTGCTGCCGCCCGAAGGCGAGCAGCGTCTGGTGGCGACGGCCGACCTCCGGCCGGGGCGTCTGAACCCGCGCAAGGACTTCCGCGACGACGAGCTGGCCGAGCTCGCCGACTCGATCCGCAACAAGGGTCTGGTGCAGCCGATCATCGTGCGCCCGGCGGCCGGCGGCTACGAGATCGTCGCCGGCGAGCGGCGCTGGCGCGCGGCGCAGAAGGCGGGTCTGCACACGGTTCCCGTCATCGCGCGCGACTTGGACGACAAGGAGGTCCTCGAGCTTGCCATCATCGAGAACGTGCAGCGCGCCGACCTCAACGCCATCGAGGAGGCGACGGGCTATCGCGAGCTGATCGAGCGCTTCGAGTACAATCAGGAGCAGCTCTCGGAGATCATCGGCAAGAGCCGCAGCCACGTCGCCAACACGCTGCGCCTGCTGAAGCTGCCCGACGGCGTGCAGACGATGGTGCAGGACGGCCGGCTCACCGCCGGGCACGCGCGCGCGCTGATCAACCGCTCCGACGCGGAGATGATCGCGCGCCGCATCGTCGATGAGAACCTCAACGTGCGCGAGGTCGAGGCGCTGGTGCAGGGCGACGAGGAGGCGGGCGAGGCCGGTGCGCCGCGCCGGGCGCGCGAGAAGGATGCCGACACGCGTGCCTTCGAGAAGGAGCTGGCAGCCGTGCTCGGCCTCAAGGTCGAGATCAAGCGCGGCTCCGGCGACAGCGGCAACCTCGTCATCAAGTACGCCAATTACGAGCAGCTCGACTACATCCGCCTGCGCCTGGTGAACGGCTCGGGCGGCTGACAGCGGCCAACCAGCGCTTGACGGGGCGCCCCGGTTGCGGCATGTGCCAACCCTGCTTCAATGAGGCGCAATAAGTCTTTGCGCTTGCTTGGGT
>CAYUBZ010000240.1:0-2127 GCA_964443205.1 uncultured Hyphomicrobium sp.
ATCGCCGCCTCCGATCCCACCATGTGGCGCGACGTCTTCCTCAACAACAAGGAGGCGGTGCTGGAGATGCTCGGGCGCTTCTCAGAGGACCTGACCGAGCTACAGCGCGCCATCCGTTTCGGCGACGGCGAGACGCTGTTCCGGCTGTTTGAGCAATCGCGCGCCATCCGCCGCGGGGTCATCGAGGCGGGGCAGGACACGGCCGCCCCCGATTTCGGCCGGCCGCACGAGCACCAGCCCGGCCTTTCCAAAACGGACGCGCCCAAGCCCGAGGTGCCCAAGACGGATGCCCCCAAGTCCGGTGCTTCAAAGGCGGGTGCTCCCAAGGCGGCCGGGAAGAAGCACGCAGCCAAATAGCATGAGTGACGCGCGCGACCTCTGGGTGTTTGCCTACGGCTCGCTGATGTGGCGCCCGGGCTTTGCCTTCGACGAGGTCGCGCACGCACGGCTTACCGGCTGGCGGCGCTCGTTCTGCATCTACTCGCGCCACCACCGCGGCTCGGAGCGCAGGCCGGGCCTGGTGCTCGGGCTCGATCGTGGCGGGGCGTGCGAGGGGATGGCGTTTCGCGTGGGCGCGGCCGACACGGACGCGGCGCTTCAATATCTGCGCGAGCGCGAGCAGGTGATCAGCGTCTACCGCGAGGCGCTCGTTCCGATCACGCTGCTGACACCAGCGCGGCCGGAGGTTATGGCGCTGGCGTTTCTCGTCGAGCGCGCGCACCCGAGCTATGCCGGCCAGCTGGCACTCACCCGGCAGGCGCAGCTGATCCGCGGCGCCATGGGCCGCTCGGGCAGCAACATCGACTATTTGGTCAGCACGCTTGCGCATCTCAAAGAGCTCGGCATCCGCGAGCGCGCCATGGAGCGGCTGTTAGGGCTGGTCGGTGCGCACCTGGCCCGCGGCGCGGCGGCGGACCACGCGCGGCCCGGGGCGCAGGCGCTGCTGCAGGCGTGCCGCCAATGGCCGGTGCGCGTGCGCCGCCTCAAGCCGGAGGACGCGCGGCGTTTCGCCTACCGCACCGTGCTCGGCACGCGCTGAGGATTGAGGAGAAGCGCTGGTTAGTGGATGGCGCTGCCGGCGAGGCGCGCGAAGTCCGCCTCGATCTGGCCGGTGCGCAGATCGAACTCGACCAGCTTCGACAGCTTGGCGGTCTCGGCCAGCAGATGCACGTGGACCTCGTCGGCGCCCAGCTCGGCACCGCGCTGGCGAATCTCGGCCAGGTTGAGCGAGGGCGCGACGTTGCCGACGCGGCCGATGGACAAAATCTTGCGCCGGGCGCCGGCCTCGCGGCGGACGAGGACGTAATTCGCGGCCGGTAGCGGCGGGCACTCGAGCAGCTCGTAGACGGTGTGGACGTAGCGCTTACCCGACGCACCGGTCCAGAAGTGGAACCGGTTGGCCTCGTTGACCTTTGCGTCCCGCGCCGCGGGAACTTCGCTTGCTTCCGAGCGCTGTGCCCGGAAGGCGGCGAGCTCAATGATACGCGCACCCATGACTGACGATCCCTTAGCGGTCCTTCGGCTCACGCTCCGTTCGACGCCGTTTTTTGTTCGGACCAGCCTATGCTCCATTGCTTAACGATGCCCCCGGTTTCGAGCCGAATTGTGGCTCCATCTCAGTGTTTTTGCGGCAAAGTGAATGCATTCTTGCGGCATGTCGCGAAGTCCGAGGGGGCATCTTCAACGCCGCTTAAGAGTGCCGACGGACGACAATCAGCCACAGCGGGAAAACCCGCACGCGTGACAAACCCAGCAGCCTTCCTGGTGCACGTAGTCGGCGGAGGAGCAGCGCGGGCACAGCTTGATTCGGAGCGCGCGCTCGGTTCCGCCTTGCGCGGCTGCGTCCGCTTGCCGCTGGGTCTGCTGAAGCGCCATGCGCGCCTCGTCGCCCTGCAGGAAGCCCGTGCGGATCATGTGCGTCTCGATGACCTCGCCGATGGCCGCGAGCAGGCTCGGCACGTAGCGGCCCCCCACCCAGTGGCCGCCTTGCGGATCGAACACGGCCTTGAGCTCGTCGGCCACGAACGTCACGTCGCCGCCGCGGCGGAAGACGGCGCTGATCATGCGGGTCAGCGCCACCGTCCAGGCGTAGTGCTCCAGATTGCGGGTGTTGATGAAGATCTCGAA
>CAYUBZ010000240.1:2227-4031 GCA_964443205.1 uncultured Hyphomicrobium sp.
ACGTAGATGGCGTGGTCGCTGCCGGGCCACTTGAGCTTGTAGGTATAGCCCGCGAGCACGGTCTCGCGCTCCAGGGGCGGCGCCATGGAGACGACATTCGCGCGCTCCTCGAAAAGCTCCTGGGCCGGCACCGGCGCGATCTCGAAGTGCCGCTCTTTGGCCCTTGCTTTGGCAGCCGCTGCGGGTTCCGCTGCCGGCTCGGTGGCGGCCGGCCGCAGCACGGCGCCCGTCACCGGGTTGGGGCGGTAGGTGGTGCACCCCTTGAGGCCAAGCGCGTGCGCCTCGAGGTAGACGTCCTTGAAGGCGGCGAAGGAAATATCCTCCGGGCAGTTGATGGTCTTGGAGATGGCGCTGTCGACGTAGGGCTGCAGCGCCGCCTGCATCAAAAGGTGCTCGCGGGGCGAAAGGTCACCGGCCTTGACGAACGTGTCGGGCAGGGGTGCCGCGGCGCCGAACTGGCGGCGAAAGAGCGCGTGCGCGCGATCCTCGACCTGCTCCTCGTGGGTGGCGCCGCCTTTGCCGAGCACGCGGCGCCGGTAGAGAAAATCGAACACCGGCTCGATGCCGCTGGAGACGTTGCCGGCCAGCAGCGAGATGGTCCCCGTGGGCGCGATCGAGGTGAGACAGCCGTTGCGGATGCCGTGGCGGCGAATCGCCTCGCGGGTGGGCGCGGTGAGTTCTGCGACGTTGGGGCTTTCGAGAAAGCGCTCAGGGTCATAGAGCGGGAAGGGGCCCTTCTCGGCGGCGAGCTCGGTGCTCGCCAGGTAGGCGGCGTTCTGGATCGCTGCCATCCAGCGTCCGGCGAGCGCGGCCGCCTCCTTGGCGCCGTACCTGACGCCGCAAAAGATCAGCGCGTCGGCGAGGCCGGTGACGCCCAGCCCGATGCGGCGCTTCGCCAGCGCTTCCTGGCGCTGGGCTGCAAGCGGGTAGTTCGAGACGTCGATCATGTTGTCGAGGAAGCGCACGGCGATCCGCACGCGCGCCTCGAGCTTGGCCAGATCGAGCGTCGCGCCGTTGGTGAAGGGATGCTCGACCAGGTGTGCCAAGTTGATGGAACCCAGGAGGCAGGCGCCGTACGGGGGCAGTGGTTGCTCGCCGCAAGGATTGGTCGCGTGGATCTCCTCGCAATAGCGCAAGTTGTTGCGCGCGTTGATGCGGTCGATGAAGACGACGCCCGGCTCGGCGAAATCGTAGGTCGCCTGCATGATGCGCTCCCACAGCGCGGCCGCGGGCAGCGTGCGGTAGACCTTGCCGGCGAACTTGAGCTCCCAGGGGCGGTTCTCGCGCACGGCTGCGAGGAAGGCGTCCGTCACCAGCACCGATAGATTGAAATTGCGCAGGCGGCGGGGATCGGACTTGGCGCCGATGAAGGCCTCGATGTCGGGATGATCGCAGCGCAAGGTCGCCATCATGGCGCCGCGCCGGCTGCCCGCCGACATGATGGTGCGGCACATGGCGTCCCACACGTCCATGAAGCTCACCGGGCCCGAGGCGTCGGCGCCGATCGAGGCCACGCGCGCGCCTTGCGGGCGAAGGGTGGAGAAGTCGTGCCCGATGCCGCCGCCCTGCTGCATGGTGAGGGCGGCTTCCTTCACGGCGCTGAAGATTCCGTCGAGGCTGTCTTCGATGGTGCCGAGCACGAAGCAATTGAAAAGCGTGACGGTGCGGTCGGTGCCGGCGCCGGCCAGGATGCGGCCCGCGGGCAGAAAGCCGAAGTCGGCGATCGCGTCGTGGAAGCGCGTCGCCCATTTTTCGCGCGCGCGCTTGCCGCCCTTCTCGCGCGCAGCGGCGGCGCGGGCGACGC
>CAYUBZ010000241.1:0-4022 GCA_964443205.1 uncultured Hyphomicrobium sp.
GCGCCGGCACCAGCTCCTGGATGGTGGAGTTGATGGCGGTGTACTCGCCGCCGATTCCGGCGCCGGTCATGAAGCGGCACAGTGCGAAGGTCCACAGGTTCCACGAGAAGGCGGTGGCGGCGGTGGCGGTCATGTAGACGGCCAGCGTGATGAAGAACAGCCGCTTGCGGCCCCAGCGGTCGGTCAGCCAGCCGAAGAAAACCGCCCCCAAGACGGCGCCGGCGAGATAGGCGCTGCCGGCGAAGCCGATGTCGGTGTTGCTCATGTGCAGAACGGGGCTCTCTTTCAGCGCACCGGCGACGGAGCCCGCCAGCGTCACCTCCAGCCCATCGAGGATCCAGGTGATGCCGAGGGCGGCGACGACGAGCGTGTGGAACCGCCCCCAGGGAAGGCGGTCGAGCCTCGCGGGCAGATCCGTCTCGACGATCGTGCCGGCCGCGTCCCGGCGGTGCTGGCGCATCTCGTTGGGGCGCGGCGTCACGCTGCGGCCTCCAACGCCTGGCGCAAGGCAGCGGCGGTGCGGGCGTCGAAGGCGACGAGCTGGATGCTGATACCGGCGTCATCGCCGTCCTGGGCGCACACCTCGACGGCCTCGCGGCACGCCTCATCCAGCGGATAGCCGTAGATGCCGGTGCTGATTGCGGGAAACGCGAGCGACGTGCAGCCGTGCTCTGCGGCGAGCCGGATGCTTGCGGAATAGGCTTGGCGCAGCAGGCGCCGCGCCTCTTCCGGCGCGTAGCTGCCATAGACGGGACCGACGGCGTGGATGATGTGCTTTGCGCTTCCGATGCCGAAGGCCGGTGTGATCACCGCCTGGCCGGTCGGGCACCCGCCGATGGCGCGGCAGGCTTTGGCGAGATCCTCGGCACCGGCCGCGCGGAAGATCGCCCCGCACACGCCACCGCCGGCCAGCAGCTCGGCATTGGCTGCATTGACGATGGCGTCCGCCGTAATTGTTGTGATGTCGCCTTCGACCACCTGAATATGGGATGGTCCGGAACCAGGCATCCTCGGCTGCAATCCTTCAAACGATCACAAGCGCCCGCCCGCGTTCGGCGGGCGGCAGCGAATATTGCGCGCTGGCGTTATCGGCGCCTGAGGCTCAGCGAGGCGGACGCGCCGTCCCCGGCCAGGCTGACGCTCTGCCTGCTGCCGTGCACGACGACGCGGATCGTGCCTCTGACGTTGTACTCGACGTTGTAGAAGCTGCCGCGGTAGCGGTCGGTGGTCACCTTGTAGACCGTCGCCGTCTGCGAGGCCTTGCCCGAGCTGGTGGCGCAGGTCGCCTTCAGCGAGTAGCTGTCTTGCGAGGCGCGGCTGTATCTTGCCCGGCAGCGCGCCTTCTCCTTGGTGCCGGTGGAGAAGGAGACCCAGCCGCCTCCGCTCCATGAGCCGGCGAGGCTTCCCGGGTCGGCTTCACTGGAGCCAACGACGCCTGCGGCCGCCAATGCCGTCAGCGGCACAAGCGCCAACCTGCGCATCCATTTGCGCCGCGCCGTTGAAGCGCCGGTGCAAGCGTTCGAGCTATTCTGCTGCAGGATCTGTCTGTTCATAACGGAACCTTCGAAGAGGCAAAATGGCCAAGGGTCACACCGAGAAGACTACACGAGAAGGCTCGGTGCGCACACTGGGGGAGAACACGTGGACAGGCCCAGAGCGCGGCGACAATGACCGAAAATCGTAACGAGAGGCTGAATGGCACCACTAGGGGTCGGAACCGCGCGGCGCCTGCTGGTTGCTGCTGCCCACGGGCTCAAACCGGCCCTCCATACCCCAGGCTCGCTGCGGTGCAGTGTTCCCGGCGGAACAGCGTGATGGTGCGTTTCCCGTAAACATCGGCGTTGGGATTTGTCGAAGGCCGCAACGTGTCGCGGCAACGCACAATCGCCGACAGGAGCCATGGGAGATGGGGATGATCCGTTCTTCTTACATTGCCGCCGCCGTCATCGCGTACATTACCGCCGCCGTCCTTGCGACCGCCTACATGGTTGCCGCGGTCCTGGTCACGGTCGGGTTCTCAACGCCGGCCTCGGCCGGCATGAACCAGGACCTCGCCAGCTGCACCGCGGCCGAAGGCCGAGGTTCGGCTGCGGCCTGCACGCGCGTGATGGACAGCGGGCGGCTGCCCGATGAGCAGTTCTATATCGGCCATTTCAACCGCGGCTCCGCCTTCAACAAGGCCGGTGACTTCGACAAGGCCTTGGCCGATTTCAACAAGGTCGTGAAGCTGAATCCGCGCTTTGCGCGGGGCTTCCATATGCGCGGCGTGGTGCAGGACGAGCTGGGCGCTCCCGACAAGGCGCTCGCCGATCTCGATCACGCGATCGAACTCAATTCCCGCGAATGGTCCTTCTATTTCAGCCGCGCCGCCGTGCTGCGCGGCAAGAACGACCTCGACGCCGCATTGATCGATCTCACGACGGCGGCCGATCTCAAGCCCCAGGAGCAGAAAGTGATCTTGCTGCGTGCTTTGATCAACTCCGACAAGGGCGACTATGGCGTGGCGCGGGCCGACATCAACAAGGTGATCTCCACAGGCCATGACCGTGCGGCCGCGTACTATGCGCGCGCTGCGGTTGCCTACCGGGAGCAACGGTTGGATGCCGCAACCGCCGATCTCGATCGGACGCTCGCGCTGAGTGAGTCCTTTCCCGCCGCGCACACGTTGATGGGGCGCATTCTGGAGGCGCGTGGCGATACGGCCGGTGCGAAGGCGCGCTACCGGAAGGCCGCCGGGCTTCCGCCCGGGTCGCTGGACGCGCGGTCGGCGCAGAAGACGGCGCGCGAGCGGCTGCAGGCTCTGGGCAGCACTGTGGGCGACACCGACAGCGCCGACGTCGCGCTCGTCCAGCCTTCCAAAGAGGTCGGGTGCAAGCGGTTTCTGCCGGCGACGGGCACGATCATCTCGGCCAACTGCGACGAGTGACCTGGAAAATGCCTACACCAGCGCCTGGCGTGGTGTGGCGCAGCGCGCGCTGGTGGGGTTCTCAAGCCTTGGCAACGAGGATGTCGGCAGGCGGGTCGCTTAGCATGTCCTCCGCCACGCTGCCGATGAGTGCATGCCGCAAGCCTGCCCGTCCGTGCGTGCCAAGCGCCAGGAGGCTCGGCTTGAATTGGGCGACCTGCTGCCGAATGGCATCGTGGATTTCGCCTTCCTGCACCAGGATTGTTTTTTTGGGCGGATCAATGCCGAGCTTGCTCGCCAACCCATAAAGTTCTTTGCTCAGCGTCTCCTTGAAGTGATCTTCCTGCTCCGCGCGGATCTGAAGTAGCGCGCCCGATCCGAGAAGTCCTTTAAACGGCACGTGGATGACGTGGAGCAGACACAACTCCGCGCCCGGCGCGATTGCAAGCGCACATCCAACAGCCCGCGTGGCTGCGGGCGAATTGTCGGTTGCAACGAGAACCCGAGTATAATCGTCGTCTGGAGGATCCTTGACCATGAGCACGGGAAAATCGCCCATCCGAATGATGCGCTCTGCCGTCGTTCCGCGGAAAAGCTCATGCACGGTGTGGCGCGTAATGCCGAGGACGATCAGCTCGGCGCCAATTCTCGCGGCGCGCTGCAGGATTGCATCATAGTCCTGCCCGCGAACAAGCTCGAACTCAGGTTTCACACTTGCCGCCGCCGGAATGGCGGCGAGGAGCCGATGTACAGTCGTTTTCGCCGCTTCTTTATACGGTTCGACAATGGACGAGGGCATCGTGTCGTCGACGATGTGCAGGATCTCGAGCGAGGCGCCGAGCCGTTGCGCCAGCATGATTGCTCGCTTGAGCGCGCGATCCGAGCGGGCCGATAGATCGGTCGCTATCAGCAGCTTTTTCACGCCGTTGTTTTCCTTTGCTCGGTGGCCGCAGCCGTGCTGCTCATAGACTTAGATCGAAGCGATCTCGTTGCCTTGACCCTCGTCAATGCCCACCCAAGGTTCCCTACAGCTCGAGCTCCACCCACACGGGCACGTGATCCGACGGCTTCTCCCAGCCGCGCGTGAAGCGGTCGACGCCGGCCGAGGTCAAGCGGT
>CAYUBZ010000242.1:0-4007 GCA_964443205.1 uncultured Hyphomicrobium sp.
ACCTTGCCGCCGGCGCCCTGACCGTAGAGCGCGGCGGTGGTCGACAGCATCTCGCGCATGCCGGGGCCGCCCTTGGGCCCCTCGTAGCGGATGACGATGACGTCGCCGTCCTTGTAGTCGCGCGCCTCGACCGCCCGAAAGGCATCCTCCTCGCAGTCGAAGACGCGGGCCGGCCCGCGGAATTGCAGCTCCTTCATGCCGGCGACCTTGACGATGGCACCTTCCGGCGCCAGCGAGCCCTTCAAGCCGACCACGCCGCCCGTCGGCGATAGGGGCTTGGAAGCGGGACGCACAACGTCTTGATTTGTATTGAATTTCACGCTTTCAAGATTCTGCTTCATGGTGCGGCCGGTGACCGTCAGACAGTCGCCGTGCAAGTAGCCGCCCTCCAGCAGCGCCTTCAGGATCTGCGGCACGCCGCCGATGTCGTAGACGTCCTTGGCCACGTACTTACCGGCGGGCTTCAGATCGGCGAGGTAGGGCGTGCGCTTGAAGATCTCGGCGACGTCGAACAGATCGAACTCGATGCCGGCCTCGTGCGCCATGGCCGGCAGATGCAGCGCGGCATTGGTCGAGCCGCCGGTCGCCGCCACGATGGTTGCGGCATTCTCGAACGCCTCGCGGGTGGCGATGTCGCGCGGACGGATCCCTTCCGCCAGCAGTCGCATGACGGCCTTGCCGCTCTCGAGCGCGTAGGCATCGCGGCTCTCATAGGGTGCGGGCGCGCCCGCCGAGCCCGGCAGCGCCAGCCCGATCGCCTCGGACACGCAGGCCATGGTGTTGGCGGTGAACTGTCCGCCGCAGGAGCCGGCCGAAGGGCAGGCGTGGCACTCAAGATCGTGCAGCTCCTCGGCCGTCATCTTGCCGGCCGAATACATGCCCACGCCTTCGAACACGTCGACGACGGTGACGTCGTGGCCCTTGAACTTGCCCGGCAGGATCGAGCCGCCGTACATGAAGACGGAGGGAACGTTGAGGCGCAGCATCGCCATCATCATGCCGGGCAGCGACTTGTCGCAGCCGGCGACGCCGACGAGCGCGTCGTAGCAGTGCCCGCGCATGGTGAGCTCGATCGAATCAGCGATCACCTCGCGGGAGACCAGCGACGACTTCATGCCCTGGTGACCCATGGCGATGCCGTCGGTGACAGTGATGGTGCAGAATTCGCGCGGCGTGCCGCCCGCTTCGTCGACGCCCGCCTTGGCCGACTGCGCCTGGCGCATCAGCGAGATGTTGCAGGGAGCCGCCTCGTTCCAGCACGACACCACGCCGACGAAGGGGCGATGGATGTGCTCCTCCTCCAGCCCCATGGCGTAGAAATAGGAGCGGTGGGGCGCGCGCGTCGGCCCCTCGGTCACGTGCCGGCTCGGCAACTTCGATTTGTCGAACGTCTTCGCGTCCATTCTTAATTGGTCCTTACGGCTTAAGATCCGCGATCATCGCGACGGCTCAATAACGTCGCCCGCGCATCTCACGCCGTTGCAACAAGGCCTCCCGCGCGGCCGTAGCTCTGGGCCACTTCCGCGTGCTCCCTCGACTTCCCGTATGCTGAAAGCTGCCGACCTTTTGTGGCTCAATAGAGGCAGTAACAGGGTGAATCGTTGCCCGTTCGCCACATCTACCAGCAGAGTAAAAAAAGCCCTGCTTTTCAGGCTTTGCCGATCGCGGATTGGGTGTGGAAACGGCGATGACGCCGGACCGAGGGCGGTGAAGCCACGCGCAAGGCGCCGCGCCGCTCTCCGGTCAGCCGGCGGCCTCGAGGCGCTTCACCGCCGCTTTGAGACGCTTGATGGTCTCTTGCAGCTCCGCCTTGCGATCGCGCGCCTCCTCGACCGCTTCCTCTTTCGCCTTCGCCATGAACTGCGGGTTTGAGAGCTTGGCGTCCATCTTGCCAAGATCGCTTTCCGCCTTCTCGATCTCGCGGATGAGCCGCTTCATCTCCGCGCCCATGTCGATGACGCCGGCGAGCGGAAAGGCCGCGGTGGTGTCCCCGACGACGATGAGCGCCGCACCCTTGGGCGCGGCCTTGGGAAACGTGATGCTCTCGAGCCGCGCCAAGCGGCTGATCGTCTCCTCGTGGCGGCGCGCGCGGTCGCGCGCAGCGGGACTGGCGCCCGGCAGCGCCAGCGGCACCTTGGCGGCGACGGGCACGTTCATCTCGGTCCGCACCGAGCGAATCTCGCTGATCAGCCGCACGACCCAGCCGATCTCCTCCTCGACCTGGGCATCCCTCAGGCCCGACAGCGCCGGCCATTGACTGAGCGCCAGCAGGGCGTCGCGACGCTCGCCGTGCTCGACCATGTGCGCCCAAAGCTCCTCGGTGATGAAGGGCATGAAGGGATGCAGAAGCTTCAGGATCTGGTCGAGCGTCCAGGCGACGGTGGCGCGCGTCTCCGCCTTGGCGGCTTCCTCGTCACCGATGAGGATCGGTTTGATCAGCTCCAGGTACCAGTCGCAGTAGACGCCCCACACGAACTCATAGAGGCTGCCTGCCGCCTCGTTGAACTTGTAGGCCTCGATGCCCTCGGTCACCGCGCGCGCCGCGCGCTCCGCCTGCCCTACGATCCAGCGGTTGAGCGGCTCCTTGACGCTCGCGGGGTCGAAGTCGCGCCGGCGCACGCACTCGTTCATCTCGGCAAAGCGCGCCGCGTTCCAAAGCTTGGTCGCGAAGTTGCGGTAGCCTTCCACGCGCTGCGTCGACAGCTTGATGTCACGTCCCTGGGCGGCCATGGCGGCGAGCGTGAAACGCAACGCATCCGCGCCGTAGGTGTCGATGAGCCCCAAGGGATCCATGACGTTGCCCTTGGCCTTCGACATCTTCTGTCCGCGCTCGTCGCGCACCAGCGCGTGGATGTAGACGGTGTGGAAGGGGACCTCCTTCATGAAGTGGAGGCCCATCATCATCATGCGCGCGACCCAGAAGAAGATGATGTCGAAGCCGGTGACGAGCGCGGCTGTCGGGTAGTAGCGCCTCAATTGAGGAGTGTCGTCCGGCCAGCCGAGCGTAGAGAAGGCCCACAGGGCAGACGAGAACCAGGTGTCGAGCACGTCCTCGTCGCGTTTCAGCGCCGTGCTCTTCTTGTAGTGCTGCTTGGCGAGCGCCTTGGCCCTCGCCTCGTCCTCGGCGACGAACGCCTCGCCATCGGGTCCATACCAGGCCGGGATCTGGTGCCCCCACCACAGCTGGCGCGAGATGCACCACGGCTGGATATTGCGCATCCACTCGAAGTAGGTCTTCTCCCAGCTCTTCGGCACAAAGACGGTCTTGCCCGTCTCGACCGCGGCGATCGCGGGCTTGGCCAGCTCGGCGGCGTTCACGTACCACTGGTCGGTGAGATAAGGCTCGATGACGACGTTGGAGCGGTCGCCGTGCGGCACGGTGTGCGCCGTCGGCTCGATCTTTTCGAGCAAGCCCAGCGCCTCGAGATCGGCGACGATGCGCTGGCGCGCCTCGAAGCGGTCGAGACCCCGATAGGCCTCGGGCACGTCGTCGTTGAGCTCAGCGTGCTCGTCGAGCACGTTGATCTGCGCGAGATTGTGCCGCTTGCCGACCTCGAAATCATTGAAGTCGTGCGCCGGCGTGATCTTCACCGCGCCCGAGCCCTTCTCGGGGTCGGAGTACTCGTCGGCAACGATGGGGATTAAGCGCCCGACGAGCGGCAGCTTCACGCTCGCCTTCGCCTTTACCAGCGCGGCGTAGCGCGCGTCGTCGGGATGCACGGCGACGCCGGTATCGCCCAGCATCGTCTCGGGCCGCGTCGTGGCGACGACGATGTAGTCGTGAGCGTAGCCCGGCACCTTTTTCGCCAGCGGATAGCGGAAGTGGTACATGTGGCCGGACGGATCGCGCTTGAGCACCTTGGCGAGTGCGTCCGCGTCGAACGGCGTCTCCGGATCGCCCGCCGTCCAGTTGAACGAGCCCTTCGATTCGACCTGCACGACCTCGAGGTCCGAGATCGCCGTCTGGAACTTGGGGTCCCAGTTGACGAGCCGCTTGTCCTTGTAGA
>CAYUBZ010000243.1:0-3989 GCA_964443205.1 uncultured Hyphomicrobium sp.
TCATCAAGATGGTGATCGCGCCGATCATCTTCTGCACGGTGACGTCGGGCATCGCCCACATGAACGACGCGCGCAAGGTGGGGCGCGTGGGCATCAAGGCGCTCGTCTATTTCGAGATCGTCTCCACGCTGGCCCTCGTCATCGGTCTGGGCATCGGCAACCTCGTGCGGCCGGGCGCCGGCTTCGGCGGCGCTGGCGATACCGGCGCCGTCGCCGACTACGCCGCGCGCGCCTCGCATCAGAGCACGGTGGAGTTCATTCTGCACATCATCCCCGACAGCGTCGTGGGCGCGTTCGCCCGCGGGGACATCCTGCAGGTCCTGCTCGTCGCGGTGCTGTTCGGGTTCGCGCTGATGGTGCTGGGCGAGCGCGGCCGAACCGTGCGCTCGCTCATCGACGATGTGGGGCACGCGTTCTTCGGCGTCATCGCCATCGTCATGAAGGCGGCCCCCATCGGGGCCTTCGGCGCCATGGCCTACACCATCGGCAAGTACGGGCCGGAGGCCATCGGCAATCTCGCCGGCCTGATCGCGACCTTCTACGCGACGGCGGCGCTGTTCATCTTCGTCGTTCTCGGCGTCGTCGCCTGGGGCGCGGGGTTCCGCATCTGGCAGTTCGTCGCCTACATCCGCGACGAGATCCTGATCGTGCTCGGCACCAGCTCGTCTGAGAGCGCGCTGCCGCAGCTGATGGAGAAGCTCGAACGGCTCGGCTGCTCCAAGTCGGTGGTCGGCCTCGTGGTGCCGACGGGCTACTCGTTCAACCTCGACGGCACCAACATCTACCTGACGCTGGCAACGCTGTTCATCGCGCAGGCGCTGGGCGTGGAGCTGACGCTGGCTGAGCAGCTGGCGATCGTGGGCGTCGCGATGCTGACCTCCAAGGGGGCGAGCGGGGTGACGGGCGCGGGCTTCGTGACGCTGGCGGCAACGCTTGCCGTGGTTAATCCGGCGCTGGTGCCGGGCATGGCGATCGTGCTGGGCATCGACAAGTTCATGAGCGAGTGCCGCGCGGTCACCAACTTCATCGGCAACGGCGTGGCGACCATCGTCGTATCGGCCTGGGAAGGGGAGCTCGACCGGGAGGCGCTGGCCACAGGCTTGAGCCGCCGCGTCGATGCCTCCGACGTGGAGACGGCGGTGACGACGGGGTAGCCTCCGTCATTCCTCGTGGTTGGTTAGCGCGACGAACTCGTCGTCCTCCTGGGCGCGGCGCTCGAAGCTCAGGAAATCGTAGTAGCCGCAGCGGCCGCCGCCGGGAAAGGAGCGGCACACGGCAGGGCGCGCCTTGTAGACGGTGCAGCGGCGTTTCACGGTATCGAAAAAGCGGCAGATGCGGCCGAAATGCTCGTCCTTCTTGCGCCGCATCGCGTATTGGCGCCCGTGCGCGATCTTGGTGAATTTGGCCCGTGCCTCCTTGAACGTCATCCCATGATGCTTGGCGAGGCGCTCCACGTCGCGCTTGTCGAGCGGGATCAGGGGATAGGAGCAGCAATAGCCGGGGCATTTCTCGCAATTGTACTGCCGGGGGCTCACGCGGGGCACTCTCCGTGTCGGGGCTGGGGCCGCTCAATTGAGGCTGGCGGCGAAAGAAGGCGGTCTGCGGCTTGACTCATGCAATGGTCCGAGGGGAAAGAGCAAGGGGCGCTCGGGGCCAGGGGGCACTTGGGCGTAGGCAGCGTCACATTTTCTCCGCTAAGGTCTGGCTTCTCCCTTGAGGTCTGACACAATCGGCAGCGCGTGTGGTGGTGGGGGCGTACGGCATGGTGGACATGGCTCGAAGTGCTCCTGAAACGGAGACGCCGGTCAACCCATACAGTCTGCTCGAGGCTGTCAACAGCTCGAGCGACACCGCCCACACGGGCTGGCTGATTTTCCTGGCCATCATGACCTATCTGATGATCGCCGTGGCCGGGGTGACGCACGAGGCGCTCCTGTTGGAGACGCCGGTCCAGCTTCCGATCCTGCAGGTTAACATCCAGCTCAAGCAGTTCTTCCAATTCGCCCCGGTCGTGCTCGTGCTGTTTCACCTAGGGATCCTGGCGCAGCTGGTGCTGCTGGCGCGCAAGACGCTCGAGTTCGACCACGCCATCCGCCTGCTGGAGTCGAGCGACCGGCGCACGCACCCGTTGCGGCTGGAATTGCACAACTTCTTCTTCGTGCAGGCGATCGCCGGGCCGCAGCGCTCGATCGTCATGACCAGCTTCCTGCACGTCATGTCGTGGCTGACGATCGTGATCCTGCCGGTCGTATTGCTTCTCTATATTCAGTTCGCGTTTCTGCCCTATCACGACGAGACGACCACCTGGGTCATCCGCATCGCGCTCGTCTTCGATATCGCCATGCTGGTGCTGATCGGCGTGTTCCTGATGCGGGCCGAGCCGTCGTTCTTTCAAGCCTTCTGGCGCTCCACCGTGGCCCATCCGCTGAGCTCGGCCGCGACCGCCGTCGTGCTCGCCCTGGTCGCCTACCTGTCGTTCTTCGCAGCAACGGTCCCCGGCGAGCCGCTGGACCAGCTGAACCGCCAGATCTTGTCGTACGCGGGGGTGGACGTCCCGGCAGGGACCCAGCGGAGCGGCTTCTTGTTGCCTTTCCTGTCGCAGCGCGACGATGGGACGTTGTTCGGCATCTTCCGCAAGAATCTGGAGGTCACCGATTCCGACTTGGTCGAAGGCAAGCGGCGGAGGGGGCGTGAGAAGACGCTCAACTTGCGCGGGCGGGACCTGCGCTACGCCAAGCTCGATCGCACGGATTTGCAGGGCGCGGATCTGACCGATGCGCTCCTCGACGGCGCGAGCCTGGCGGGAGCGAAGCTGCAGCGCGCTTCGCTGAACTGCGCCGATTTGAACCCCTTGCTGCTGAACAACGACCGCGTGGCGGGCAAATGTCCCTCGGCGCGCGGCGTCGATCTGTCGGGCGCCAATCTCACCGATGCGCACATGGCGGGGCTCGATCTGCAGGGCGCCAAACTCAACGATGCGCAACTCGCCGGTGCCGATCTGGCCAACGCGACGCTGGCCGGCGCCAGCTTTTCCAGCGCCCATCTGGAAAAAGCCGACCTGACCGGCGTGCAGGCGCAGGGTGCCAATTTTCTCAACGCCGCGTTGCAGGGCGCCGATCTGCGGGGTGCGCAGCTGCAATTCGCCGACTTCTCGGGCGCCTCCATGCAGGGTGCGGTGCTCGATTTCGCGTCTCTGCAAGGAGTAGCGCTGCGCGACGCCTCGCTCGAAGCGGCGAGCCTGCAGAACGCCAAGCTGCAGGGCGCCGACATGACGGGCATGAAGATGGCCGGCACCGATCTGCGCGGGGCCGCCATTTGGATGACGTTGCCGCCCGAGTGGGACACCAGCGGTCTGACCGATCTTTCTGAATTGGTGATCAAGCCGCTGAACGAGATCGAGCGAAAAGCCATCCCGCTCACGTTGGCGCGCATCCCCAACGCGGACACGCGCGCGCTCGCCAAGGAGGTGGCCGGGCCGCTGGCCGAAGGCGGCGCCAGTTGGAACGGCAGCTCCGATCAGCTGCGTTGGCAGAGCTGGGTCGGGGCCTCGCCGCCTCCGCCCGCCGCCACCTACAAGTACGACCTCACGGCCTATCTGACGAAGCTGATGTGCAGCGCGCGCTGGAGCAGCGGCTCGGTCGCGACGGGGGTTGCCAGGCGGGCCGTCGCGCAAGATTTCCGCGGCGACGTGGTCGCCGTCTACGACGGGCTGCGGAGCCAGTCCTGCCCCGCCGCCAAGCAGACGCCGCCCAAGGTGATGGGCGAGCTGTCCGCCGCCGCCGAGCAGGCGCGCGCGCTGGCGCCGCCGCCTCCGCCCCCAACCGCACTCTCAACCCCAGCCACACCTTCAGCCTTGCCCGCAGCCTTGCCCTCAGACTCGCCTTCAGCCTCCTCGACCTCGCCGTCGCCAGAGGCACCGCCGTTGCCCTGAGCGGCGCCCCTTGCCAAAGCCTCAGGCCTGCCCTAATTATAGAACATAAGTGGAACAT
>CAYUBZ010000244.1:0-3966 GCA_964443205.1 uncultured Hyphomicrobium sp.
CGACGGTGGGGCTGGGCGTCGGCGCCAACGCACTCGTCGGCGGCTCGAATGATTCCGTCGCGCTGCAGCCGGTCAGCGTGCAGGGCCAGCAGGGCCTCAACCTCGCACTAGGCATCTCCCAATTGCAGCTGCGGCCGGCCCGCTGAGGTTGCAAGGGCCTGGTCCTCTCACGCCGCCTTCGTCATCGCCACCTTGAGGTTGGCGTCGACCTTGTCGAGGAAGCCGGTGGTCGACAGCCATTTCTGCTCGTCGCCCACCAGCAGCGCCAAGTCCTTGGTCATGAAGCCCGATTCCACCGTGTCGATGCACACCTTCTCCAGCGTCGATGCAAAGCGCTCGAGCGCCTCGTTGCCGTCGAGCTTCGCGCGGTGCTTGAGGCCCCGCGTCCAGGCGAAGATGGAGGCAATGGAGTTGGTCGAGGTCTCCTTGCCCTTCTGGTGCTCGCGGTAGTGGCGCGTGACGGTGCCGTGGGCGGCCTCGGCCTCCATGGTCTTGCCGTCGGGTGTCAGCAGAACGCTTGTCATCAAACCGAGCGACCCGAACCCTTGCGCAACGATGTCGGACTGAACGTCGCCGTCGTAGTTCTTCATCGCCCACACGTAGCCCCCCGACCACCTCAACGCCGAGGCGACCATGTCGTCGATGAGGCGGTGCTCGTAGGTAAGCTTGCGCTTCTCGAACTCGGAGCGGAACTCGGCATCGAACACCTCCAGGAACAGGTCCTTGAAGCGGCCGTCGTAGGCCTTGAGAATGGTGTTCTTGGTGGACAGAAAGAGCGGATAGTTGCGCGCGAGCGCATAGTTGAAGGAGGCGCGCGCGAAGTCGCGGATCGAGTCGTCGAGATTGTACATGGCCATGGCAATGCCGCTCGAAGGCGCCTTGAAGACCTCTTTCTCGATCACCTTGCCGTCGGCGCCGGCAAACTTGATGGTGAGCGTCCCGGCGCCGGGAAAGCGGAAGTCGGTGGCGCGGTACTGGTCGCCGTAGGCATGGCGCCCGATGATTATGGGCTCGGTCCAGCCAGGCACGAGGCGAGGCACGTTGTGGCAGATGATGGGTTCGCGGAAGATGACCCCGCCCAAGATGTTGCGAATGGTGCCGTTGGGGCTCTTCCACATCTCCTTGAGGCCGAACTCTTTGACGCGCGCTTCGTCGGGCGTGATGGTCGCGCATTTGACGCCAACGCCGTGCTTTTTGATGGCGTTAGCGGCGTCAATGGTGACCTGATCGCCGGTCATGTCGCGGTTTTCGATGGAAAGGTCGTAGTGTTCGAGGTTCACCTCCAGGTAGGGATGGATGAGCTTGTCCTTGATCAGCTGCCAGATGATGTGAGTCATCTCGTCGCCGTCGAGCTCCACGACGGTGCCGGTCACCTTGATCTTCTGCATGAAAAATTGCCTTCGGCGCACAGGGTTGGGGAGAGGGCAGTCGCGCAGGGAACAGCCGTCCCAGCCAGTCGTGTCATAGCCTTGGTCCCCTTCGATGCCAAGTCTATGGAGCTGCGTCAGATGTTCGAGGACGAATCGGAGATTTTGGACTTTCTGGAAGAGGCAGGCCTCGGCGCACAGCGCAATTTCGAGCGGGTGCACGCCATCTATCAGCAGACATAGTCAATATGCGGCCATTGGGCTGGCAGGGCGCGGGCTTTCCCGCTATGCCCGCGGAGCATGCAAGTTCTCGGGCATCGTTAATGGGCATCGAGCAAACGCAGATCCGCATCGCGGCCGAAGGTACTGAGCGCGTGCCCGTTGTCGGCGCCTGCGCGATCGCGGTCGCGACCATCGTGCACACCTGCCACGAGCGGACCATCGACCAGGGCCTTGCCGAGCTCGCCATCCCCGGCCTCGACCGCAGCACGCTCGAGCCGCTGCTGACCTATTGCGCCGAGGAGCGCTGCATTGCCGATGATGCGAGCTGCCCCGGGTGCCGGCGGCGCACGCAGGCCGATGGCATCACGAGCTTCGATCAGTTCGTGGCCCGCCATGAGCAGATCGTCATCGGGGACGGAACGGTGCGCCTGACGGGAGGGGGCGAAGGGACGCTCCACGCCGAGAGCCTCGAGGCGCTCGCCAACACCTGGTCGGGGGAGAAGTATTGGTATTGGGCGCGGCGGACCTTACGCAAGCTGCGGCACGGCATTCGCCGGGCGCACATTCAGGGCGCCGCCTTCGCCGGCGAGGGCGAGAGCCCGGCGGTCCTGCTCATGGAGCCGCAGCTCGCCGACAATGTCGGCATGGTCGCCCGCGCGATGGCCAACTTCGGGCTCGATGCGCTGCGGCTCATCGCGCCGCGCGACGGCTGGCCGAACGAGAAGGCCCGCATCGCCGCCTCGGGCGCCAACTACGTCATAGACGACGCCGCGGCCTTTCCCACGCTGTCAGAAGCCGTCGGTGATCTCAACTGGCTGGGCGCCACCACCGCGCGCCAGCGCGATTTGCGCAAGCCGGTGATGACACCCATCGAGGCGGTGGCCGAGATGCGGACCCGCATCGCGCGGGGAGAGCGCTGCGGTGTGCTCTTCGGCCGCGAGCGCAACGGGCTGGAGACCGCCGAGGTCGCCAACGCCGACGCGCTCATCATGATCCCGGTTAACGCGCGCTTCGCCTCGCTCAATCTGGCGCAAGCGGTGCTGATCCTCGGCTACGAATGGATGCGCGCCAGCGAGGCGCAGAGCTTGGGCCGGGTCACGACCTACGAGACGCCGATCGCAACCGGTCTCAATCTTGGGGCCGACCGGCCGGCGACCAAGGAGGAGCTTATCGGGTTCTTCGAGCACCTGGAGGCCGAGCTCGACCGGCTCGGCTACTTCAATCCGCCGCACAAGCGAGACACCGTGGCGCGCAATCTACGCACGATGTTCTCGCGAATGGGGGCCACAGAGCAGGAAGTGCGCACCCTGCGTGGTATTGTTGCAACGCTTGCAAAGGGCAAGGGTCGCGCCCGCAAGCCGCCAACATAGCCGCCATGATCTGGCCAGATTTTGGGCTGAGCGATGCCGCTCTAAGCGGCGACTTTTGCCCCCCAAAGATCGTGGCTACGATCAATGGCGGTAAGCAACAGCAACAACATAACGCACAGTTCAGGAGACGCGGATCATGAGAAGGGCGGGGAGCAGTTGGGCGTGCGCGGCCTTTCTGGCTGCAGGGGTCGCGGTCACCACCGCTCATGCGCAGGAGCTCAGCGAGAAAGCCACCCGGGCGTTCATGGAGTACGCGTGGTCGCTCACGCCGGAGGCGTTCACCAAGCCCAACGGCGAGACAATTCAGATCGACAAGAAGAAGAAGTCCGAGGTTCTGATCCCGCTCGACGTGGCGCGCGAGGTAATTCGCGCCGGCCGGCTTTCGGCGCACGCACAGGTCTGCGACCTGGCGCAGGAGCAGGCCGACAACCACAACTCGCTGATGCGGCGCGAGATACAAAGCAAAAGGTGGACACCCCAGCAGGTCGTCTACATCAATCAGCTCCACCTCACGGTCGTGATGCTGCTGACGGGCCGCGTGAAGCTCGTCGAGAATGAGGGCGGCAAAGAGAAAGAGGTCGTGATCGAAGAGGCCCCGAGACAGACGCAGACGTGCACGGCCGAGCAGAAGCAGAAGGTCAAGGAGCTCATCGCAGCCTATGTGAAGTCCGGGCCCGCTCTCGCCTCGACCAGCTCCCCCGCTGCGGCCGCAGAAGCGGCAAACCAGCCGTCCGCCGCTCCGGTCCAGAAATAAGCGGGGTCCACCCTCAAGTCCCCCTGAAAGCGCGGTCTGGCAGGCCCCTTGGTTGACGGGGGCCACCGGCACCGGTATTAGCGGGTCACGACGCGGGTCATGAGCAATGGCCCGCGTTCGCTTGCGCACCTGCGGCAGCGCTCATAAGCAGCGTTGCCTGTCGGTCCTCCGGGCATCCGGAGGACAGAGGAGGGGGCGCTCCACGAACGAAGCAAATACAACCGTTGGAGTGCTGTTACATGACCAAGCGCAT
>CAYUBZ010000245.1:0-3949 GCA_964443205.1 uncultured Hyphomicrobium sp.
TGATCCTCGAAGCGCTTGGCCAGCTCCTCGATGTTGTCGGGCGGCCAGTTGGGCACCTCCATGCCCAGATGCAGCCCCATGGAGGCCAGCACCTCCTTGATCTCGTTCAAGGACTTGCGCCCGAAATTCGGCGTCCGCAGCATCTCGGCTTCCGTCTTTTGGATCAAGTCGCCGATGTAGACGATGTTGTCGTTCTTCAGGCAGTTGGCGGAACGCACCGACAGCTCCAGCTCGTCGACCTTCTTGAGGAGGGCGGCATTGAAGGCGAGCTCGGGGTGGCGCTGCTCCTCGACCGCCTTGGTCGGCTCCTCGAAGTTGATGAAGACCGTCAGCTGGTCCTGCAGGATGCGGGCAGCCAGCGCCACGGCGTCCTCGGGCTTCACCGAGCCGTCGGTCTCCACCGTCATGGTGAGCTTGTCGTAGTCGAGGATCTGGCCTTCGCGCGTGTTCTCGACCTTGTAGGAAACCTTCTTGACGGGGCTGTAGAGGCTGTCCACCGGCACGAGGCCGATGGGCGCGTCCTCGGGACGGTTGCGCTCGGCGGGGACATAGCCCTTGCCGATATCGGCGGTGAACTCCATGCGGATGGAGGCGCCCTGGTCGAGGGTGCAGATGACGTGCTCGGGGTTCAGAATCTCGACGTCGGAGCCGGCCTCGATGTCCTTGGCGCGCGCCGGGCCGCCGCTGTCCTTCTTGAGAACCATGCGCTTCACGCCTTCGGAGTGAATGCGCAGCGCGATCTCCTTGATGTTGAGGATGATGTTGGTCACGTCCTCGCGCACGCTGGGAATCGAGGAGAACTCGTGCAGAACGCCGTCGATCTGCACGGTCTTGATCGCCGCACCCTGCAGCGACGACAACAGCACGCGCCGCAGCGCATTGCCCAGCGTCATGCCGAAGCCGCGCTCGAGCGGCTCGGCGACGACGGTCGCCACCTTGCTGCGGTCGCGGCCGGGGATCACCACGAGCTTGGGCGGCTTGATCAGGTCTTGCCAGTTCTTCTGCAGCACGTTCACCACGGGGAGCCTCGCTTAACGTGTTGCCTGCGCTTATCGTCGGCGCAGACGCATCGGATGCAGTTCAAAGTCGGTTGCCAATACGCAACCATGCCGGCACCGGCAGCACCGGTGCCCGTCTCAAGTCAAACGCGGCGACGCTTGCGCGGCCGGCAACCGTTGTGCGGAATGGGTGTCACGTCGCGAATGGAGGTGATCTGAAAGCCGACGGCCTGCAGCGCTCTGAGCGCGGATTCGCGTCCCGAGCCGGGACCGCACACTTCCACCTCCAGCACCTTCATGCCGTGATCCATCGCCTTCTTGCCGGCATCCTCGGCCGCGACCTGCGCGGCATAGGGTGTCGACTTGCGCGACCCCTTGAAGCCCTTGGTTCCCGACGATGACCAGGCAATCGTATTGCCCTGAGCGTCGGTGATGGTGATCATGGTGTTGTTGAACGAGGCGTTGACGTGAGCAACGCCGGAGGTAATGTTCTTCTTCTCGCGCTTGCGCACCTTGCCGCGTCCGGTGCTCTGCTCTTTGGCCATTCGTCAGCTCTCCCAAGACCGCGCGCCCGCGGTTCCCGTCATAACCAAACGGGGAGCGGCCGCGAGCCGTCCCCGATGAAATCGACGCTCAAGCTTTCTTCTTGCCCGCAATCGGTTTTGACGGGCCCTTTCGCGTGCGCGCATTCGTATGCGTGCGTTGCCCGTGGACGGGAAGTCCTTTGCGGTGGCGCAAGCCCCGGTAGCAGCCGAGGTCCATCAGGCGCTTGATGTTGGTGATGACCTCGCGGCGCAAATCGCCTTCGACCATGTAGTCACGGTCGATCGCCTCGCGGATCTGCAGGACCTCGGCGTCGGTGAGCTGGTTGACCCGCCGCTCGGAAGGAATGCCGACTTTCCCACAGATATCTGTCGCTAGCTTCGGGCCGATCCCGTGAATGTATTGAAGCGCGATGACGACGCGCTTCTGCGTCGGAATGTTGACGCCTGCGATACGGGCCACACTTCTCTCCTGAATTCTCGATTGCCGCCGCCGGGGAGACCGTGCCTTGCCGGCCTCACCTGCCTTGATCCCGCGCCAAAAACGCACCTCTCCAGCCCGTCTGCCACCAGGCCAGATTCCACGGAAGGTGCGTTAAGAACGGGGTGTTGTAGCCGAGCAATAGGTGGTCGTCAATCGCCACATAACGGTTTTTTTATGGCCCTGTGCATTTGGCCAGGATGGCCTCTATTTGCCCGGCGACCTCAGGAATTGCGGCCATTCCGTCGACCGGCCGCAGCTTGCCCTTGGCGAAATAGTAGCCAATGAGCGGCGCCGTCGCCCGGTAATAGGCCATCAGCCGGTTCTTGACCGTCTCCGCATTGTCGTCGGCCCGGCGCACGAATTCCTTCGACCCGCAGCGATCGCACACCCCTGGGACCTTGGGCTTGCAGTTTGTGTCGTGGTAGCTCGCCCCGCAGTTGGCGCACATGTAGCGCCCCGAAATGCGGTCGATGAGGACGGCGTCGTTTACCTTGAGCTCGATGACGGCGTCGATCTGCTTGCCCTTGGAGCTGAGCAGCTCGTCGAGGGCGGCGGCCTGCTTGAGGGTTCGCGGGAAGCCGTCGAGGATGAAGCCCTTGGCGCAGTCGGGTGCGGCAATGCGTTCCGCGATGATCTTGATGACGATGTCGTCGGGGACGAGGCCTCCGGCCTCCATGATCGTACCGGCCTCCTGGCCGATCGGTGTCCCCGCCTTGACCGCCTGACGCAGCATATCGCCGGTGGAAAGCTGAACCAGCCCCCGCTTTTCGCTGATCGCCTCGGCTTGCGTTCCTTTGCCTGCTCCGGGGGGTCCCAGCAGGATCAGGTTCATCTGCGGCCTCTCGATGCGCCTCTGAGTTTAGCTTTCTTGATCAAGCCTTCGTACTGATGGGCGAGCAGATGACTCTGCACCTGAGCCACCGTATCCATCGTCACGCTGACAGCGATCAAGAGCGAGGTGCCGCCGAAGTAGAAGGGCACGGCCGCATAGGAAATCAGGAATTCCGGCAAGACGCAAACGGCGGCGAGGTAGAGGGCGCCGACCACGGTGATGCGGGTGAGGACGTAGTCGATGTATTCCGCCGTCTTGTCGCCGGGACGAATGCCGGGAAGGAAGCCGCCGTACTTGCGCAAATTGTCCGCCGTCTCCTTCGGGTTGAACACGACGGCCGTATAGAAGAATGCGAAGAAGACGATCAGCGCCACGTAGACGAGGATGTGCAGCGGCTGGCCGCGCCCCAACTGGGCGACGATGGTGTTCAGCCAGTCACCCCCCTGCCCCGCCATGAACTGCGCCGCCGTGATCGGCAGCAGCAGCAGCGAGGAGGCGAAGATGGGCGGGATCACGCCGGCCGAGTTGAGCTTCAAGGGCAGGTGCGAGGAATCGCCCTGGAACATCCGGTTGCCGACTTGTCGTTTTGGGTACTGGATCAGCAGGCGGCGCTGCGCGCGCTCCATGGTGACGATGGCGCCCACGACGAACAGCATCAAGGCCAGCAGCGCCAGCAGCAGGCCCACCGACAGCGATCCGGTGCGGGCGAGCTCGAAGAGCCCCACCATCGCCGACGGCAGGCCCGCGACGATGCCGGCAAAGATGATGAGCGAGATGCCGTTGCCGACCCCGCGCTGCGTGATCTGCTCGCCGAGCCACATCAGGAACAAGGTGCCCCCGACCAGCGTGATCACCGTCGTGATCCGGAAGAACCAGCCTGGATCGATGACCACGGCGCCCGCGGCACTCCTCGAGCCCTCGAGCCCGATGGAAATGCCGTAGGCCTGAAAGGCTGCCAGCAGCACCGTCAAATAGCGCGTGTACTGGTTGATCTGCTTGCGCCCCTGCTCGCCTTCCTTCTTCAAGGCCTCGAGCTTCGGCGACATCGAGCTCATCAGCTGCATGATGATCGACGCCGAGATGTAGGGCATGA
>CAYUBZ010000246.1:0-3937 GCA_964443205.1 uncultured Hyphomicrobium sp.
GATCGGCTTGCGGCCCTTGGGGCGGAAGGCGCAGCGCTTGGCGATCTCGATGGTGTTGTCGAGCGCCTCGGGCAGGTCGGCGAAGACCTGCTCCATCGCCTCGGCGCTCTTGAAGTCGTGCTCGCGCGTCACGCGGCGGCGGTTGTCCTCCACGACGTAGCGGCCTTCCGCGATGCACAGGAGCGCGTCGTGCGCCTCGTAGTCATCGGGGGTGGCGAAGTAGGCCTCGTTGGTGGCGACGATGGGCAGCTCGTGGGTGTAGGCGAGCTGTAGAAGCTGCGGCTCCACCTCCTGCTCGCTGCGCAGGCCGTGACGCTGGATCTCGACGTAGAGCCGATCGCCGAAGGCCGCCTTGAGCCGCTGAAGCCGCGCTTCGGCGAGATCGTGCTGACCATCGCGCAGCGCCCGGTCGATGGGGCCGTCGGGCCCTCCGGTGAGCGCGATGAGGCCGTCCGCGTGCGCCGCGAGCGCCGCTGCCGGAGCGTGCGGGGCCTCCGTGTCGGCAGCCTCCAAGTGCGCGCGGCTCACGAGCTTCATCAGGTTGGCATAGCCCGCCTCGCTCATGGCAAAGAGGGCGATGGGACCGTCCCCCGTCGCGCGCGTGGCCACCCGCTCACCCTGATCGGGGCCCCTCTCCTCGAAATCGATATTGAGCGCCACCCCGATGATGGGCTGGATGCCGGCCTCGGCCAGCTTGTCGGAGAATTCCAGCGCGCCGAAGAGATTGTTGGTGTCGGTCAGTCCCAGCGCGGGAAACCCGTGCGCAGCCGCGAGCTTGGCGAGCCGCGGGATCGTCAGCGCGCCTTCGAGCAGCGAATAGGCCGAGTGCACCTTGAGGTGCGCGAACCGCGCGCGCACGGGCGCCGCGGAGCCGCCAGCGGACAGCGATCGAATCGGAGCATGCATGGCCTTTACTTAGACCACGCCTTCGCGCGGCCCAAGCACCATCCCTGCACTGTCCCCGGAAAGACCGGCCCCGGAAAGACCGGCCCCAGAAAGACCGGAAAGTCGCTGCGCCTCAGCGCACCACACCCGGGCCGACCTCGATCAGGATGCCGTCCTCGACGCGCAGCACGCGGTCCATGCGCCGCGCCAGCTCGACGTTATGGGTGGCAATCAGCGCGCCCACACCCGTGGTGCGGATGAGGTGGATGAGCTGGTCGAAAACGTGCGCGGCGGTGTGCGGGTCGAGGTTGCCGGTCGGCTCGTCGGCGAGAATGAGCCGCGGGCTGTTGGCCAGCGCGCGGGCAATCGCGGTGCGCTGCTGCTCGCCGCCGGAAAGCTCCGCAGGCCGGTGATCGACGCGCTCGGCAAGCCCGAGCGCGCCGAGAAGCTGGCGGGCGCGCGCGGCGGCCTGGCGGCGCCCGCGCCCCAAGATCATCTGCGGGATCTCAACGTTCTCAAGCGCGGAGAACTCGGGCAGCAGCTGGTGGAACTGGTAGACGAAGCCCATCTCCAGCCGGCGCACGCGGGTGCGCTCATAATCGCCCATGCCGGTGCAGTCGCGCCCGTTGACGATCACCCGGCCGCTGTCGGGCGTCTCCAAGAGGCCGGCGATGTGCAGAAGCGTCGATTTGCCGGCACCCGACGGCCCGACGAGGGCGACGGCCTCGCCCGAATGGATGTCGGCGGAGGCGCCCGCGAGCACGTCGATGCGGCGCGGGCCCTGACAGTACGTGCGCACGAGCTGATCGAGCCTGAGCACGGTTTGCGGCGCAGGCTCTCGCACGTACTTGAGCTCCTCGGCCAGGGCGTTCATGCAGCCATCGCTCACTCGTATCGCAGGGCTTCCACGGGGTCGAGCGTCGAGGCCCGCCACGAGGGATAAAGCGTCGCCAGCACGGACAGCACCATCGCCATGACGACGATCGAGGCGGTCTCGCGCACGTCCATGTCGGCGGGAAGCCGGGTCAGGTAGTAGACGTTGGGATCGAAGATCGTGGTGCTGGTCATCCAGGCCATGAGCTCGCGGATCGATTCGATATTGAGGCAGAAGACGATTCCTAAAGCGAGTCCGGCCAGCGTGCCAACAATGCCGATCGAGGCGCCCGTGATGAGAAAGACGCGCATCATGGCGCCGCGCGTGGCGCCCATCGTGCGCAGGATCGCCACGTCGCGGCCCTTGTCCTTCACCAGCATCATGAGCCCGGAGATGATGTTGAGGGCGGCGACCAGCACGATCAGCGACAAGATGATGAACATCACGTTGCGCTCGACCTCGAGCACCGTGAAGAACGTCTCGTTGCGCTGGCGCCAGTCGGAGACGTGCACGGTGGGGCCGCCGGCCTTGCCGATGGCATCGACGAACGCGTCGATCCGCTCCGGGTTGGCGACGACGATCTCCAGCGCATCGACCTCGGGCCCGCGCGAGAAATAGCGCTGCGCTTCCAAGAGCGGCATGAAGACCATGGTCCGGTCGTACTCGGCCATGCCCATCTCGAACAGCGCCGTCACCCTGTAGGGCTTGGTGCGCGGCGCGGTGCCGAAGGGGGTCTGCGCGCCGCGCGGCGAGACAAGCGTTATGTTGTCGCCGACGTTGACGCGCAGCATGTTGGCGAGCCGCGTTCCAATGGCAACGCCCGTGTTGCTGCCGAACCCGTCGAGCGATCCGAACCGGACATTGTCGGCAACCAGCGGCAGCGCCTTCAGGCTGTCCTCCGTCATACCGCGCACCAGGCCACCGGTGGCCTGCGTAGCGGAGGAGACCATGACCTGGCCCTCGATCAGCGGCATCACCGTCTTGACGCCCGGCACGCGGGCGACGCGCTTGGCGACGTCGGGGTAGTCGTTGAAGGAGCCGCCGATCTTGTTGACGATGATGTGGCCGTTGAGACCGAGGATCTTGGAGAAGAGCTCGTTGCGAAAGCCGTTCATCACCGCCATGACGATGATGAGGGTCGCTACTCCCAGCATGATGCCGGTGAAGGAGAACCCGGCGATGACGGAGATGAAGCCTTCCTTGCGGCGCGCGCGCAGATAGCGCAGCGCCAGCATCCATTCATAGGCCGCGAAGGGGCGCGTGCTCCCGCGAGCCCTGAGGCGCGGTGCGGTCGAAGCAGCGCTCGTCATGTCCTATCAGCCCCCGTCGTTACGGCCGGTCCAGCAGAGCTACCTCCGCAATCAGGCCAGATTGCGTTGCGCGAGGAACGGCCTTTCAGGCTCATTTCCAACGCCGCGACCCGCCACGCCTTGCATCCGCCCGCACTAGTGTCCCGATCGCGAAGTTCGTCGGAATTAACCTCTGGCGTTGAACGAACTCCGCGATCGAACCGTGGCGAATTTCTCGATCATGACACTAGTAGGCGCGTCCTATCAGCACATACTCCCGCGCCGGATCCCCCGTGAACAGACATGCGCCCTTAACCGGCCCTTGCTCGAGCGGCGCGTTACGAATCGTGAGCTTAAGTACCTTTAACCGTTCCGCAATCGCTTCCAGCTTGGCTCCTTCGGGCTTCGACCAGGCGACGCGCGCCCAGCCCTTGAACGCGCCGCCTTCATCCTCGGCTTCGGCCGCGCCGAAGTACTCCGCGAGTTCATCGAATGTCTTGATGCCGGAGAGGATGTTGCCATCGAGGCGCGCCTTGGCTTCGGCAAAGAGCCGCGCCTGAATGTCATCCAAAAGTGCCTGGGCGCCGGCCACGAACTCCGTGCGCGCCAGCGTATGCGAAGCGACCTTGTCGCCGTCGCGCAGCGCATCACGGCGCATGTACGTGACCTTTTCGCCGGCAGCATCGCGCCCGCCGATCTCGACGATCACCGGCGCGCCACGGCGCACCCAGTTCCAGCGCTTCTCCGCCGACTTCACCGGTTTTGCGTCGACGAGCACGCGGATGCCGGCGGCTTTCAGCTCCTTCTCGAGCGAGGCACAGTAGTCGACGAGCTCCTTGTCCTCGGGCTTGTCGCGCAGCATGGGCACGATGACGATCTGGCGCGGCGC